>NZ_JAMJFW010000014.1:0-105559 GCF_023544405.1 Enterobacter cloacae complex sp. OE43NF | reverse complement strand
CACCGGGAGAGGGAGGAAAGATCATTACCCTTCGTGTAACCCGCACTCGCGCTTCAGCCCAAAGAATCGCGTCTCTTCTTCCGCCATTCCCGGTTCCCATTTGCGCGTGGTGTGGGTATCCCCCACGGACAGGTAGCCCTGATCCCACAGCGGATGGTATTTCAGCCCGTGCTTTTGCAGATACTGGTACACCGTACGGTTATCCCAGTCGATGATCGGCAGCACTTTAAACACGCCGCGCTGCACCGCCAGCACCGGCAGCGTGGCCCGGCTGCCGGACTGCTCGCGGCGAAGACCGGCAAACCAGGTTTGAGCGTTCAGCTCTTTCAGCGCACGGTTCATCGGCTCGACCTTGTTGATCTCATTGTATTTCTCAATGCCCTCAACGCCCTGCTCCCAGAGTTTGCCGTAGCGCGCCTCCTGCCAGGCCGCGCTCTGCTCCGCGCGGTACACTTTCAGGTTCAGCTTAAGCTTGTCCGTCAGCTCATCGATAAACTGGTAGGTTTCCGGGAACAGATAGCCGGTATCGGTGAGGATCACCGGAATATCCGGGCGGATCTGATTCACCAGATGCAAACTGACCGCCGCCTGAATGCCAAAGCTCGACGACAGTACGTAGTCACCCGGCAGGTTTTCCAGCGCCCACGCCACGCGCCCTTCGGCGTCCAGCTTTTCCAGTTGGGCGTTGGTTTCTGCGAGTGCCAGAATGCGTTCGACTTTTGGCAATGCGTTAAGCGCGTTTAGATCGAGTACGGACATAATTACCTCTCGTGGTTACTCCCAGAAATCCCTTGCGGGATCGAGCACCGGGCGAATAATGCCCGCACGCACCGTAAAGTCGCCGAAGCCTTCACCCGCTTCGCGCTCTTTCGCCCAGCGCCCGACAAGCTCGTCGATGGAATCGAGAATTTCTGGCTCAGTGATATTCTCGCGGAACATACGCGGAATACGCGTGCCGATACGGTTACCGCCCAGGTGCAGGTTATAGCGACCCGGCGCTTTCCCCACCAGCCCAAGCTCGGCCAGCATCGCGCGGCCACAGCCGTTCGGACAGCCGGTAACGCGCATAACAATATGCTCGTCCGGAATACCGTGTTTTTCCAGAATCGCTTCCACTTTGTCTGTAAATGACGGCAGGAAACGTTCCGCTTCCGCCATCGCCAGCGGACAGGTCGGGAACGACACGCAGGCCATCGAGTTTTCGCGCTGCGGTTTGACCGCATTCATCAACCCATGGTCACGCGCCAGCGCCTCAATTTTCGCCTTTTCACTTTCCGGCACACCAGCAATAATCAGATTCTGGTTGGCGGTAATGCGGAACTCACCTTTGTGGATCTTCGCGATTTCCAGCAGGCCGGTTTTCAGCGGACGGCCCGGGTAATCCAGAATACGGCCGTTTTCGATAAACAGCGTCAGGTGCCATTTATTGTCGATGCCTTTTACCCAGCCGATGCGATCGCCGCGACCGGTGAATTCGTAAGGGCGGATCGGCTCAAATTTGATCCCCGCGCGACGCTCCACTTCCTCTTTGAACGTCTCAACGCCCACGCGCTCCAGGGTGTATTTGGTTTTCGCGTTTTTACGGTCGGTACGGTTACCCCAGTCGCGCTGGGTGGTGACCACCGCTTCCGCCACGGCCAGCGTATGCTCCAGCGGCAGGAAGCCGAACTCGCTCGCGGTGCGGGCATAGGTTTTCTTGTTACCGTGTTCAATGGACAGACCGCCGCCCACCAGCAGGTTAAAGCCCACCAGCTTGCCGTTTTCGGCAATTGCCACAAAGTTCATGTCGTTGGCGTGCAGATCGATGTCGTTCTGCGGCGGGATCACCACCGTGGTTTTGAACTTACGCGGCAGATAGGTCTGACCGAGGATTGGTTCTTCATCGGTGGTCGCAACTTTTTCCTGATCGAGCCAAATCTCCGCATAGGCGCGGGTACGCGGCAGCAGGTGCTCGGAGATCTTCTTCGCCCACTCATAGGCTTCAGCGTGCAGCTCGGACTCATACGGGTTCGAGGTGCAGAGCACGTTACGGTTCATGTCGTTGGCCGTCGCCAGCGCGTCCAGTCCGACGGAGTGCAGCATCTGGTGTACCGGCTTCACGTTCTTCTTCAGAATGCCGTGGAACTGGAAGGTCTGACGGTTGGTCAGACGAATGCTGCCATAAATGGTGTTTTCACCGGCGAATTTATCAATCGCCTGCCACTGTGTCGTGGTGATCACTCCGCCCGGCAGACGGCAGCGCAACAGCATCGCGTGACGCGGCTCCAGCTTCTGTTCAGCACGCTCGGCGCGAATGTCGCGGTCGTCCTGTTGATACATGCCGTGGAAACGGATCAGCAGGAAGTTGTCGCCTTTGAAACCGCCGGTGAGACCGTCATTCAGATCTTCAGCAATGGTGCCGCGCAGATAGTTGCTTTCCAGCTTCATGCGCTCGGCGTCTGACAGTTTACCTTCGACCACCAGGGGTCCTGGATGTTTTTCGCTCATTAGTAGACATCTCGCTGATAACGGCGCTCAACGCGCAGCTCACTTAAAAATTCATCCGCCGCTTCGGCATCCATACCGCCGAATTCGGCAATCACTTCCAGCAGTGCCTGCTCAACGTCTTTCGCCATGCGATTGGCGTCACCGCAGACATAAATGTGGGCACCGTCATTGATCCAGCGCCACAGCTCTGCGCCCTGTTCGCGCAGTTTGTCTTGTACGTATACTTTTTCTTTCTGATCGCGCGACCAGGCCAGATCGATACGGGTCAGCACCCCTTCTTTCACGTAGCGCTGCCACTCAACCTGATAGAGGAAATCTTCGGTAAAGTGCGGGTTGCCGAAGAACAGCCAGTTTTTACCCGGTGCCTCGTCCGCCGCACGCTGCTGCATAAAGGCACGGAACGGCGCAATGCCGGTACCCGGGCCAATCATGATTACCGGCGTTTCCGGGTTCGCCGGCAGACGGAAGTTGTCGTTGTGCTCGATAAAGACGCGCACTTCGCCCTCTTCCTCCACGCGATCGGCCAGGAAGCTGGAGGCACCGCCCGCGCGGGCACGGCCTTCGATGTCGTACCGCACCACGCCCACGGTGATGTGCACTTCGCTCTCGACTTCAGCCTGCGATGAGGCAATGGAGTACAGACGCGGCGTGAGCGGACGCAGCAGGCCGATCAGCGCCTCGGCATCCAGCTGTGCCGGCGAAAAACGCACCATATCGACAATCGGTGTGGTCGCCGCGTAATGCTGCAGCTTTGCCTTATCACCCACTAACGGCAGCAGCGATTCGCTGCGCGTTAAGGTGGCATAGTTCTCAACGATATTGGCGGTATTTACCGTCAGCTCGAAGTGCCACTGCAGCGCTTCAGTGAGCGGCTGCGTTTTGCCTTCGACGGTGACAGGCTCGTCGCCTTTCAGCCACAGCAGTTCGACCAGCTCCTTGACCAGCGCCGGATCGTTTTGATACCAGACCCCCAGCGCATCGCCAGGCTGATAGCGCAGACCCGAGTCGCCCAGATCGATCTCGATATGGCGCACATCTTTTTCAGAGTCGCGGCCGGTAATTTTTTGATTAACCGACAGGCTTGCAGACAGCGGCGCCTCTTTGGTGTACGGGCTGGTGTGAATGTCGTTGACCACGCCGGTCGCGGTGATCGCAGCCTGGGCTGGTGTCTCTTTCGGTACGCGTGCTTTCAGCACGTCAACAATGCGCGCACGCCACTCTGCAGCGGCAGCCTGGTATTCCACATCTGCATCAACGCGGTCCAGCAGGCGCTCTGCGCCCAGCTCCGCCAGCTTGCTGTCGAAATCTTTACCGGACTGGCAGAAGAATTCATAAGAGGTATCGCCCAGGCCGAACACGGCAAACGCAGTGCCATCGAGTCTGGGCGCTTTTTTCGAGAACAGGAATTTATGCAGCGCGACCGCCTCTTCAGCGGGTTCACCCTCGCCCTGCGTTGAGGCCACAACCACCAGCAGTTTTTCTGACGCGATCTGTTTGAATTTATAATCCCCGGCGTTCACCAGGTTCACGTTCAGTTTGGCGGCCAGCAGGTCGTCACGCAGCGCTTCTGCCACGCGGCGGGCATTGCCCGTCTGCGAAGCGGAGATAAGCGTAATGGCAGGCATTTCTACCGCCGTTGCCGGAGCCGCAGCCACAGCGCCAGGCTGCTGGTTGAGCATTCCCCAGAAATAGCCAGAGACCCAGGCAAGCTGGGTGGGAGAAAAATCAGAGGTGGCAGCCTGAAGGCGCGCCAGTTGCTCCGGGTTCAGGGGAAGCAAATTTGAAGGTGGGGCCTGTGTTGTCATGCGTCGTTATGTTCCAGTAGCCAAGCGGACTTTAAGCGAATAAATCCAAACTGAAGATAAGGTTAACGGCGAGGATAATAACAATTAAAGAAGGGATGGAAATAATAAATAACCAAATGGACTAACCTGTTTTAGTTATCGTTCTTAACGGTAAAAGCGATAAACTAACCGACTGTAAAATAAGGATATAAATCACAAAGCGACGGCTTTTTTGCTGCAATGAAGGTAAAGGCCGTTTTAGTTAATGCTAAAAATTGTGCTTTCCGGTACTATGCGGCGGTTTTTTCCGCATTACTGAGAGCGATCATGTCCACCACACTGTTTAAAGATTTCACCTTCGAAGCCGCCCACCACCTTCCGCATGTTCCTGAAGGACATAAATGCGGCCGTCTGCACGGGCATTCGTTTATGGTGCGTCTTGAGATCACCGGTGAAGTTGATCCGCATACCGGTTGGATCATGGACTTTGCTGAGCTGAAGGCGGCATTTAAGCCGACTTACGATCGTCTGGATCACTATTACCTGAACGATATCCCGGGCCTTGAAAACCCGACCAGCGAAGTGCTGGCAAAATGGATTTGGGATCAGATGAAACCGCTGGTGCCGCTGCTGAGCGCAGTGATGATCAAAGAGACCTGTACGGCAGGCTGCGTGTATCGCGGCGAGTGATGCTTGCCGGGGGTCGGCTTCGCCTTACCCGGCCAACAAAAGCCTGGAACCGTAGGCCCGGTAAGCGCTAGCGCCACCGGGCTTTTTTTTAGGCAATATTCAGGTATTTGTGCGTCTGCATCGACAGGCGCCAGTTACGCGCGATACAGGTTTCAATGCACAGGCGCGTGGCGTCTTCTTTCTGACTGATAGGCTGCAGCGCAATCACACGCTGTTTTTCATCCGTCAGCGTCGCCAGCAGTTCATCCAGCGCTTCGATATCACGTACTCGCCCTACCGGGTGTTTAATCTCATCAGCACGTTCCAGCGCCTGAGACAGTACGTCGTAGCCGCCGCGCATGTTTACTTTAGGCGATACCGTTACCCAGGTGGTGTGGGAGCAGCGCACTTCATGCGTACCGCTGGTTTCAATCTGGCAACTGTAGCCGTTCTTTTCGAGCAGTTCGGTCAGCGGCGTCAGATCGTGGATGCAGGGTTCGCCCCCGGTAATGACCACATGGCGCGCCGTCCAGCCCTGACGACCAATAATGGCCAGCAGATCTTCCGCGCTGCCAGCACCCCACTTATCGCTCTCTTTGGTTTTCGCCAGAACGCTAAACAGCGACACTTCCCGATCTGCGAGTTTATCCCACGTATGTTTGGTATCACACCAGGCACAGCCAACCGGGCATCCCTGTAAACGAATAAAAATTGCGGGAACGCCGGTAAAGTAACCCTCGCCTTGCAGGGTCTGGAACATCTCGTTAATCGGGTACTGCATAGTCATCTCAGTTAAGGGGATAAACGATAAGTATCGCAGATCCCCGTGAGATGGTCATGCTCGATCGGTGCTTTGCGCGTCAATTGCCGCCATAAAGCGTTCCGTAATCTGCTGCGGGCGGGTGATTGCCCCACCCACCACCACCATATGCGCCCCCAGCGCCAGACATCTGGCGGCGCGTTCCGGGGTGTCCACGTTACCTTCGGCCACCACCGGTACCGTGACGGCTGCCAGTACCGCTTTCAGAAACTGACAGTCATCATCGGGTAAGGCGTGTCCGGCGGTCTGCGCGGTGTAGCCGTAAAGCGTGGTCCCGACACAATCAAACCCCAGCGCCTGCGCCGTGACGGCCTCATCAACAGTGGCTATATCAGCCATAAGCAGCACCGAGGGGTAACGGGTACGAATGCGCGTAACCAGCGTTGCCAGAGATTCCCCGCCAGGCCGCGCCCTGTCGGTCGCATCAAGCGCAATGATCGCCGGGGAGACGGTCATCAGTTCATCCACCTCTTTCATCGTCGCGGTGATAAACACCTCGCTGTCGGGGTACTCCCGCTTGATGATGCCAATAACCGGCAGCGTAACCTGCTCTTTAATCGCCTCGATATCCACCACGCTGTTAGCACGGATGGCCGCGGCGCCTCCCTGACGCGCCGCCAGCGCCATCCGCGACATAATAAACGGGCTATGCAACGGTTCGTTCTCAAGCGCCTGACAGGAGACGACCAGTTTTCCCTTCAGGGTATCCAGTACAGTTTTCATTACGATAAGATCTCTTCCACTTCGTTTTTGATAATCGTGACATGCGGACCATAAATGACCTGAACGCCATTCCCACGCACAATCACGCCGCGCGCACCGGTGGCTTTCAGCGCCGCGTCATTCACTTTGCTGCCGTCTTTAACCGTGACGCGAAGACGCGTGGCGCAGCAGTCCACCTCTTCCAGATTGTCTTTTCCGCCCAGTCCGGCGATCACCGCACTTGCGCGTTCGTTCTGGGCGAACGTCACGTCATTGGCCACCGCCTCCTTTTCCCGACCCGGCGTGGCAAAATCAAAGCGATTAATCAGATAGCGGAACGTGAAGTAGTAGAGGAAGAACCACGGTACGCCCACCAGCGGCACTAACATCCAGTGGGTTTTGGCCTCCCCCTGCAAAATGCCGAACAGCACAAAGTCGATAAAACCGCCGGAGAAGGTCTGCCCAATGGTGATGTGTAAAATATGCGCGAGCATAAACGCCAGCCCGTCAAAAAATGCGTGAATGACGTACAGCACCGGCGCGATAAACAGGAAGGAGAACTCGATGGGCTCGGTGATCCCCGTAAGGAAGGAAGTTAATGCCGCTGAAAGCAACAACCCCGCGACGCGTTTTTTGTTCTCCGGTTTAGCCGTGTGATACATCGCAAGGCAGGCCCCGAGCAAACCAAACATCATCGTGATAAAGCGCCCGGACATAAAGCGCGACGTCCCTTCATAAAACTGGCGCGTCGTGGGATCGGCCAGCTGAGCGAAGAAGATCCGCTGCGTACCTTCAACCAGTTGCCCGTTGACAATCTCGCTGCCGCCAAGCGCGGTGGTCCAGAACGGAAGGTAGAAGATGTGGTGTAAACCGAACGGGCCCAGCATGCGCAAAATGAAGCCGTACAGCAGTGTTCCCAGATAACCGGTCGCATCCACCAGCCCGCCCAGACCAAAGATCAGCTTCTGGAAATGTGGCCAGACTACGGTCATTAAGGCTCCGACCAGGATCGCAGCCAGTGAGCTGATAATCGGCACAAAGCGTGACCCGCCAAAGAAACCCAGAAATTGTGGCAGCGCGATCTTATTAAACCGATGATGCAGTGCGCAGGTCACAAGACCAATGACCACCCCACCAAATACGCCGGTCTCCAGCGTCTGGATCCCCAGCGTCATGCCTTGCCCGACCGCCCCGGGATTCTCGTGCGCCAGTTTTCCTGTGAGGATCAGCAGTGCGTTAATGGTGGCATTCATGACCAGAAACGCGAGTAACGCCGCCAGCCCTGCCGTACCTTTATCATTTTTTGCCAGCCCGACGGCAACCCCAACGGCAAACAGCACCGACAGATTCGCGAACACAATCGAACCGGCGCTGCTCATGATGGTGAAAATAGCCTGTAACCAGTCCACATCTAAAAACGGATATGCCGTAAGCGTATTGGGATTCGATAACGCGCCGCCTATCCCCAGCAGCAGACCCGCCGCAGGCAGTACGGCAATGGGCAACATAAAGGATTTGCCAAAGCGCTGCGCTTTTTCAAACCATCCGCCGGACGAAGCACCACTGAATATTTGCATCATTTTTTCATCCCCTTAGTTAACGATGAAAATTTTTACCATAATTATATTCAATAGTGAAAATTACCATCAAAAACCAGGAGGACGATCATACTTTTTCGAAATGACTGGCATCCCTGCCCCGCTTTCCGCCACACTAGGACGCAGAGAAACGCATTAAGGATCTAGCATGTCAGACCATGAAAACCTGCTGCTGAAGCTGCGCCAGGAGGCTTCCGGGTACAGCCCCACGCAAAAAAAACTGGGAGAGTTTGTTCTCAACGATCCGGCCCGGGTGCTCTACCTGACGATCACCGAACTGGCACGGGAAAGCCACACCAGTGAAGCCAGCGTGACGCGTCTTTGCCGGACGCTCGGCTGCAAAGGCTATAACGAATTCAAGATGGCACTGGCGCTGGATATTCAGCAGGGTCAGCCCGCACGCGTGGCCGGGGACGAAATTGATAACGTCGTCGATGAGTCTGTTCAGGCGCTGCAGGATACCGCCAGACTGCTCGACAGAGCACTGCTGGAAAAGGCCGCTCAGGCACTGCATCAGGCGCAAGCCGTACAAATATATGGGGTGGCCGCCAGCGCGATCCTCGGTGAGTATTTACATTACAAACTGTTGCGACTCGGCAAACCTGCACAGCTTTTTAGCGATATGCATCGTGCGGCCATGAATGCAGCAACGCTTTCAGAAGGGACGCTGGTGGTGGCCATTTCCAGTTCCGGTTCAACGCGGGATTTGCTCCACGTCGTAAAACTTGCACGCAAACGCGGCGTTAAGGTGTTATCCCTTAGCAATACGCCCCGCAGCCCGCTGGCTTCGCTTAGCGATATGCAGCTGGTCGCCGCAAAACCGGAAGGACCACTCAGCGCAGGCGCGCTCAATGCTAAAGTGGGCGTAATGTTACTGGTTGAATTGCTTACAACTTCCCTGATTGCGATTGATAGCCATTACGGTGAAGTTAGCCAGCAAACCGCGAGCGCAACGCTGCCTTTATTACTTTAAAACCCTTTGCAGGCTAAATAAAATAGCCTGCACGGCGTGATGTCGATTCCATTTAAGTGCTGATACGGTTATTTCGTGCGCGGCATAATGGTGTAACAAATTATTTTATTTATTACATATTCAATGAGTGTTAAAAGCAATAAAATCGCATAAATAATAGAACAAAATCAGCATGTTAAAATTATTTGATTTATAAATTGAATTTTTCTTACTCCGCTAGTGTCCAATATTTCCACCTGAATTCCTTACCTTAAAATAAGCTTAAGACGCCGTCAGCTTTGCCATTTTTCTATTTAAATGCCGTTTACTTTTCCCTGCCTACAATCCGCCTCATCAATCATTATGAGACGGTATAGATTAATATGTTATTTATTACAGGCGTGACTGGTTTTCTGGGCGGTGCAGTACTTGAAAAAATACTGACCAGCAATAGTTCAGTAAAATTACTGCTGCTTGCGCGCGCCAGTGACCCGCAACAAGGGCTGGAACGCGTGCGGGACAACATGCGTAAATTCAAGGTTTCAGAGGAGACGCTGGCCGCGTTGAGTGAGGAGAATATCCTTATCGGCGATCTCAGCCAGCCGGAGGGATTCCTGAACGACCCGCGTCTGGAACAGGTGACGCATGTTCTTAACTGCGCGGCCGTCGCGTCATTTGGTAACAATCCGCTGATCTGGAAAGTGAATGTGGAGGGGACGCTGGCGCTCGCCAGACGCATGAACCAGGTTGCCGGTTTACAGCGCTTTCTGCATGTGGGAACAGCCATGTCGTGCACGCCGGAGCAGGATTCGCTGGTCGCCGAAAGCGCGGAGTTCAGAGAAAACGCCGAGCATCTGGTGGAATATACGTATTCGAAATCCACCATTGAACAACTGATGCGCCAGCACTGTCCCAACCTGCCGCTGCTCATCGCCCGTCCGTCCATCGTGGTCGGCCATACCCGTCATGGCTGTACGCCGTCGAGCAGTATTTTCTGGGTCTTCAGCATGGGGCTAATGCTGCAAAAATTCATGTGCTCAATGGAAGACAAAATAGATGTCGTCCCGGTGGATTACTGTGCCGATGCGCTGCTGATGCTGCTTAACAGCACTGCGCAGCCGGGAGAAGTGGTACATATTTCTGCCGGAGAAGAGAACAGCGTGCGCTTTGCGGATATTGATAATGCGATGGCACAGGCGCTGGAGAAAGCCCCGGTCGGTGATAAGTATGCCCAGGTAAGTTACGAAACGCTGGTCAGAATGCGCCGTGAGCTGAAGGATATTTTTGGCCCCTGCAACGAACGGCTGATGCTGAGAGCAATGCGCTTGTACGGGGCCTTTGCCACGCTGAATGTACGTTTCAGCAACGACAAGCTGCTCAGTATGGGCATGCCTAAACCGCCGCGTTTTACGGACTATATTGCCCGCTGCGTACAAACTACCCGGGGGTTGAGCATCCCGGAGCAAATGGCGGTTGATTTCAAATAACCAAAAAAAATGCCAGTCTTTCGACTGGCATTTTCATTTTAAGGCTTAAGCAATTATGCCTGGCCTTTGATCTCTTTACGACCGTTGTATGGTGCTTTTTCGCCCAGCGCTTCTTCGATACGAATCAGCTGGTTGTATTTAGCAACACGGTCAGAACGGCTCATAGAACCGGTTTTGATCTGGCCTGCAGCGGTACCAACAGCCAGGTCAGCGATGGTAGCGTCTTCAGTTTCGCCAGAACGGTGAGAGATAACAGCGGTGTAGCCAGCGTCTTTCGCCATTTTGATCGCAGCCAGAGTTTCGGTCAGAGAACCAATCTGGTTGAATTTGATCAGGATGGAGTTCACGATGCCTTTCTCGATGCCTTCTTTCAGGATCTTGGTGTTGGTTACGAACAGATCGTCACCAACCAGCTGAATTTTGTCGCCCAGTACTTTAGTCTGGTATGCGAAACCATCCCAGTCAGACTCGTCCAGACCGTCTTCGATAGAAACGATTGGGTACTGTTTGGTCAGGTCTTCCAGGAAGTGAGTGAACTCTTCAGAGGTGAACGCTTTGTTGCCTTCGCCAGCCAGAACGTATTTACCGTCTTTGTAGAATTCAGACGCTGCGCAGTCCATCGCCAGAGTGATGTCTTTGCCCAGCTCATAGCCAGCGGCTTTTACTGCTTCAGCGATAACAGCCAGTGCTTCTGCGTTAGAACCCAGGTTTGGCGCGTAGCCACCTTCGTCACCCACAGCCGTGTTCATACCTTTTGCTTTCAGAACTTTAGCCAGGTTGTGGAACACTTCAGAACCCATACGTACTGCTTCTTTCAGGGTTTTCGCGCCAACTGGCTGAATCATGAATTCCTGAATATCAACGTTGTTGTCTGCGTGCTCACCACCGTTGATGATGTTCATCATTGGTACAGGCATGGAGTATTTGCCTGGGGTGCCGTTCAGTTCAGCGATGTGCTCGAACAGTGGCATACCTTTCGCTGCCGCAGCGGCTTTGGCGTTCGCCAGGGAAACCGCCAGGATTGCGTTCGCACCGAAGTTAGATTTGTTTTCAGTACCGTCCAGATCGATCATGATCTTGTCGATGCCAGCCTGGTCTTTAGCGTCTTTGCCAATGATTGCCTGAGCAATAGGACCGTTTACAGCGCCAACAGCTTTCAGTACGCCTTTGCCCATGAAACGGGATTTGTCGCCATCGCGCAGTTCCAGCGCTTCGCGGGAACCAGTAGAAGCACCTGATGGAGCAGCTGCCATACCGACGAAACCACCTTCCAGATGAACTTCGGCTTCAACGGTCGGGTTACCACGGGAGTCGATGATTTCACGACCGATGACTTTAACGATTTTGGACATTAGATTTTCCTCAGTACAAGTTAAACTAAAACTCCAGACAAACAACGCGTACCGGAGGTACGCGTTGCCGTTCTAACTTTTTTACTTCGCCTGACGCTTCTGATACTCGCTGGCGGCTTTCACGAAACCTGCAAACAGCGGATGCCCGTCACGTGGCGTTGAAGTAAATTCCGGGTGGAATTGGCAGGCGACAAACCACGGGTGGTTTGGCACTTCGATGATCTCGACTAACTGATCATCCCCGGAGCGGCCCGCAACACGCAGACCCGCAGCTTCAATTTGTTTCAACAACATGTTGTTGACTTCATAGCGGTGACGATGACGCTCGGTGATGACCGGTTCGCCATACAGCTTACGAACCACGCTATCGTCAGACAGCTGGCAGGCCTGTGCGCCAAGACGCATAGTGCCACCCAGATCGCTCTTCTCGGTACGGACTTCGACGTTACCGTCTTCGTCGCGCCATTCAGTGATAAGCGCCACTACAGGGTACTTACAGTCTGGCACAAATTCCGTAGAGTTCGCGTTTTCCATTCCCGCTACGTTGCGCGCAAATTCGATTAGCGCAACCTGCATACCCAGGCAGATGCCGAGGTATGGAATATTGTTTTCACGCGCATAGCGTGCAGTGGCGATCTTGCCTTCTACACCACGGTAGCCGAAGCCGCCAGGGATGAGAATCGCATCCAGATCTTTCAGAATTTCGACGCCACGTGTTTCAACATCCTGCGAATCAATCAGCTTGATGTTCACGGAGACGCGGTTCTTCAGACCTCCGTGTTTCAGCGCTTCGATAACGGACTTATAGGCATCCGGCAGTTCGATGTACTTGCCGACCATACCGATAGTCACTTCACCAGCCGGATTGGCTTCTTCATAAATAACCTGTTCCCATTCAGACAGGTTAGCTTCCGGACAGTTCAAGCTGAATCGTTTACAAATATAATCGTCCAGGCCCTGTGATTTCAACAGGCCCGGGATTTTATAAATGGAATCGACATCTTTCATTGAAATAACGGCTTTTTCAGGCACGTTACAGAACAATGCAATTTTCGCACGTTCGTTCGCCGGAACCGCGCGATCGGAGCGGCAAACCAGAATGTCAGGCTGAATACCAATGGAGAGCAGCTCTTTCACGGAGTGCTGAGTCGGTTTGGTTTTCACTTCACCTGCGGCTGCCATGTAAGGCACCAGCGTCAGGTGCATGAACAGCGCGTGTTCACGACCGATATCAACCGCCAGCTGGCGAATCGCTTCCAGGAACGGCAGGGATTCGATATCCCCCACGGTACCGCCGATTTCAACCAGCACCACGTCGTGGCCTTCGCCACCCGCAATGATGCGTTCTTTGATAGCGTTAGTGATGTGCGGGATAACCTGAACGGTTGCACCCAGATAATCACCACGGCGCTCTTTACGCAGAACGTCGGAGTAGATACGACCAGTCGTGAAGTTATTACGACGGGTCATTTTGGTGCGAATGAAACGCTCGTAGTGGCCAAGATCCAGATCGGTTTCAGCGCCGTCTTCAGTAACGAACACTTCCCCGTGTTGGATTGGGCTCATGGTGCCAGGATCGACGTTGATGTACGGATCCAGTTTCATCATGGTCACATTGAGGCCACGGGCTTCAAGAATGGCTGCGAGGGAGGCTGCGGCAATGCCTTTACCCAGAGAGGATACGACCCCGCCGGTCACAAAAATATAGTTCGTTGTCATGCTGAACCTGAGAAGTTAGGGTGAAACGATGGAATAACCAGGACGGGAAAGTAGTATACCCGAACACGGCGAGCGCCACAAACTTTCATTCTCCGTCTCCATTCCAGGCCATGACAAACATAAGGAGTGAGAAAATAGCCCCTTTTGGGTAAATGTTTTTGACGCAAATCAAGCGCTTGTCATTTAAAAAATCACACAAATTGCGCTTGATCGCAAAATTCCGTTAGAGATCAGATTCCTGGCGTTTTACTTCCTGCCAGACTTCTTCCATCACATCGAGGTCAATTCCGGTCATTTCCAGACCGCGCGAGGCCACAATGCGCTCGACTTCGCGAAAGCGTCGTTCGAACTTAAGGTTGGCTTTTTGCAGGGCCGTTTCCGCTTTTACACCCAGGTGGCGCGAAAGGTTGACGGTGGCAAACAGCAGATCGCCCATCTCTTCTTCAAGCTTTGCTTCATCCACCACGGCCTGCTGCGCTTCGTGCATCACTTCGTCGATTTCTTCATGGACTTTGTCCAGTACCGGGCCAAGCGAGTGCCAGTCAAACCCTACTGCCGAGCAGCGTTTTTGGATCTTATGGGCACGCATCAGGGCGGGCAGACTCAGCGGGATGTCATCCAGCGCGGAGTGTTGGGATTTTTCAGCCCTTTCGGCGCTTTTAATCTGCTCCCAGCGCGCCAGCACTTCCGCGCTGTTGCCCGCCGTGGCATCGCCAAAGATATGCGGATGGCGGCGCTCAAGCTTGTCGCTAATGGCGGCGCAGATATCGTTAAAATTAAAACGTCCCTCTTCCTGCGCCATCTGCGCATAGAACACCACCTGGAACAGCAGGTCACCGAGTTCGCCGCGCAGGTCGTCAAAGTCCTCACGTGAAATGGCGTCCAGTACTTCATAGGTCTCTTCGAGGGTGTACGGGGCGATAGTCGCGAAAGTCTGCTCTTTATCCCACGGGCAGCCGTTTTCCGGGTCGCGCAGGCGTTTCATGATGCCGAGCAGGCGGTCGATTTGAGTCATAGTACTGTCCTGATGAAAAAATGCCGGGTGGCGGCGTTGCCTTACCCGGCTTACAGAAGAGGATGTTTAACCGCCGTGGAGACGACGCGCGTCAATCACATCCGGGACCTGGTTCAGTTTGCCAAGCACGCGGCCCAGCACCTGCAGGTTGTAGATTTCGATGGTCATATCGATGGTGGCAAGCTGCTCGCGGGTATCGCTGCGGCTGGCAACGCCCAGCACGTTGACCTTCTCATTGGCAAGAATGGTCGTAATGTCGCGCAGCAGACCGCTGCGGTCGTTGGCGGTGACGCGCACCACCAGCGAGTAGCCGGCAGAGTAGCTTTCACCCCAGACGGCTTCAACGATGCGTTCCGGCGCATGCGACTGCAGCTCAGCAAGCTGGTCACAGTCTGAGCGGTGAATCGAAATCCCACGCCCCTGGGTGATAAAGCCGACGATGTCGTCCCCCGGGATAGGCTGGCAGCAGCGGGCGATGTGGTGCATCAGATTGCCGACGCCTTCCACCACCACGCGGCCATTGTCTTTGCTGCGCTGCTGCGGTGCGTAGGTTTTCTGCTGCAGCTGTTTCAGCGCCGCCGCATCCTGCTCTGCCGCACTTGGCTTGTTGAACTGCGCCTGCAGGAAATTCACCATCTGGTTGAGACGAATATCGCCGCCGCCAATGGCCGCTAACAGCTCATCGAGCTCATTAAAGTTGTAACGCGGCAGCAGGAACTTCTCCGCCTCTTTCAGGCTGATGCCTATATGCTCCAGCTCGTCATCCAGGATCTGGCGACCGGCAAGGATGTTCTTGTCACGATCCTGTTTACGGAACCAGGCGTGAATTTTGGAGCGTCCGCGGCTGGTGGTGACATACCCCAGGTTCGGGTTCAGCCAGTCACGGCTCGGGTTTGGCTGCTTCTGGGTGATGATTTCAATCTGATCGCCCATCTGCAGCTGGTAGGTAAACGGCACAATGCGCCCGCCGATTTTCGCACCAATGCAGCGGTGCCCGACATCGCTGTGGATGTGATAGGCAAAGTCGAGCGGCGTTGACCCGGCAGGCAGGTCGACAACGTCCCCTTTCGGCGTAAAGACGTACACCCGGTCGTCGAAGACCTGGCTGCGCACTTCGTCGAGCATCTCGCCGGAGTCGGCCATCTCTTCCTGCCACGCAATCAACTTACGCAGCCAGGCAATGCGGTCTTCGTGACCGGTGCGCGCTCCGCCCGAGGTGCCCTCTTTGTATTTCCAGTGCGCGGCGACACCCAGCTCGGCGTCTTCGTGCATCTGTTTGGTACGGATCTGAATTTCAACCGTTTTACCGCCGGGGCCCAGCACCACGGTATGAATAGACTGGTAGCCGTTAGGTTTCGGGTTGGCGACATAGTCATCGAACTCATCCGGCAGATGGCGGAAGTGCGTGTGCACGATCCCCAGTGCGGCGTAGCAGTCCTGCAGACGCTCCGCCACAATACGCACGGCACGCACGTCGAACAGCTCGTCAAAGGCGAGGTGTTTCTTCTGCATTTTGCGCCAGATGCTGTAGATATGCTTTGGCCGACCGTACACTTCGGCACGGACGTTCTCTTCCTTCATCGACTGGCGCAACCCGCTGACAAATTCTTCAATATAGTGTTCGCGGTCGATACGGCGTTCATGCAGCAGTTTCGCAATGCGCTTATATTCCGCCGGGTGCAGATAACGGAAGCAGTAGTCTTCCAGCTCCCATTTGAGCTGACCAATGCCTAAGCGGTTCGCCAGCGGCGCATAAATGTTTGTACACTCTTTGGCGGCGAGTACGCGCTCATCTTCCGGCGCGTCCTTCACTTCACGCAGGTGGGCGATACGCTCAGCAAGCTTGATGACCACGCAGCGGAAATCATCCACCATGGCCAGCAGCATCCGGCGAACGTTATCGACCTGTTCAGAGGAGACGGAATCGGTGTGCGCGGCTTTGAGCTGACGAATGGCCGCCATATCGCGGACACCGTGGATCAGCGCCACGACCGATTTTCCGACGCTTTCACGCAGCACGTCTTCCGTGACGACATCCGCATCGGCAAGCGGGAACAGAAGCGCGGCCTGCAGCGTTTCGATATCCATATTGAGCATGGATAAGATTTCGACCATCTCCACGCCGCGCCACAGCAGCAGCTCGGCGTCCGGATGCCCCAGCGTGGTGCGCTGACAATAGGCCCAGGTTTCGGTTAAGCGTTCACACGACTGCTGGCTGGAAATTCCCAGACTTGCGATCCATTTTTGAGGGTCAAACTCACCAGCTTTATTAAGATGTGCACTTCTTACCGCAACCATCGTCCTCTCCTTTAGGGACCAGGGCCTGTCGAAGTCGACAAGCCAAACTAATTAGATGTGCTCGAACAACACCATTGATTCCAGATGCCCAGTGTGCGGGAACATGTCCAGCATTGCCAGACGCTGAATCTGGTAACCCGCGCTGAGTAATGCCTCGCTATCCCGGGCAAGCGTTGCCGGGTTACAGGAAACGTAGACCACGCGTTTCGGGGCGAGTTTAATTATATGCTGCATCACGCCCGGTGCGCCTGCCCGTGCCGGGTCGAGCAGGATTTTGTCAAAGCCCTGTTTTGCCCAGGGCTGCTGCGTGACATCTTCCTCCAGATTTTGATGAAAGAATGTCACATTTTGCAAGCCGTTCTGTTGCGCATTCTCCTGGCCTTTCGCCACCAGCGCGTCGACGCCTTCTACCCCCACAACACTCGCCGCTTTACGGGCCAGCGGCAGCGTGAAATTGCCCATGCCGCAGAAGAGATCAAGCACGCGGTCGGTCGGCTGGACATCCAGCCACGTCAGCGCGGTTTCGATCATCTGCTGATTAACACCGTCATTAACCTGGATGAAATCCCGCGGACTGAACGTTAAGCGTAGTCCGTTTGACGCATACCAGGGCGCGTCACCTGTAACCTGCTCCAGTATCTCGCTTTGTGGGGCGAGAAAAAGCGCCAGCTCGTGGGAATGCGAAAAGCGTTCCAGTTTTTCGCGGTCTTTTTTGGACAGCGGCGCGGTATGGCGCAGCACCATCAGCGGACCATTGTTTGCCAGGACCAGTTCCACATGCCCGAGGTGGCGAACACTGTCCAGCCCGGACAGGCATGCGTGCACGTCCGGGAGCAATGCCTCAAGACGGGGCACCAAAATGGGGCACTGCCTGATATCGACGATATCGCTGGAGCCCGCTTTGCGAAACCCCATCTCCAGCCGCTCGTTTTTGGGCTGATAGCTTAGGCTCAGCCGCGCGCGACGACGATAGCCCCAGGGTTGGTCGGCAATGATGTCGTCAACGTCATGCCTGAGCAGGCGTGCCAGGGCATTACTCTTACTTTTTTGCTGTAAAACTACGCTGGCATGTTGTTGCTGGCAGCCTCCGCAGACGCCAAAATGCGGGCAGCGTGGCTCTGTGCGCTCCGGGCTGGTGGTCAGACGGCGCTTCACCTTCCCGCGTGCGTACTGGCGTTTATCTTCCGTCAGCGTAATTTCTGCTCGTTCTGTGGGCAGTAAACCTGTTATAAACAGTGTCTTACCATTGTGATGCGCGACGCCCTGACCAAAAGGGTCAAGGTCCGTGGCTTCGACAGTGATGATCTGACGCGTCGTCACGCGTCGCTTTGCAGAGTAGAATTGCGCCATCGCCGGGAATTTTCTCAAAAATACATAATTATCTTAATTGTCCCATAACGGAACGCCATGACCAACTACAGCCTGCGCGCGCGCATGATGATTTTGATCCTCGCCCCCACCGTTCTCATCGGTTTGCTGCTGAGCATCTTCTTCGTTGTGCACCGCTATAACGACCTGCAGCGACAGCTGGAAGATGCCGGAGCCAGCATCATCGAACCCCTGGCCGTGTCCAGCGAATACGGGATGAACCTGCAAAACCGCGAATCGATTGGTCAGTTAATCAGTGTGCTGCATCGCCGCCACTCGGATATTGTGCGTGCGATCTCCGTCTATGACGAGCATAACCGGCTGTTCGTCACCTCTAATTTTCATCTTGATCCGGCAGCGTTAAAAATTCCCGACGGTTCGCCCTTCCCGCGCCATCTCACGGTGATGCGACGGGGCGATATTATGATCCTGCGCACACCGATTATTTCGGAAAGTTATTCCCCCGATGAGTCCGCGCAATCCGACGCCAAGTCCAGCAGCAATATGCTCGGATATGTGGCGCTGGAGCTGGACCTCAAGTCGGTGCGACTGCAGCAGTACAAAGAGATTTTTATCTCCGGCGTGATGATGCTGTTCTGTATCGGCATTGCACTTATCTTTGGCTGGCGACTGATGCGCGATGTGACCGGGCCCATCCGCAATATGGTCAACACCGTTGACCGCATTCGCCGTGGCCAGCTCGATAGCCGCGTGGAAGGGTTTATGCTGGGCGAACTGGACATGCTGAAAAACGGCATCAACTCGATGGCGATGTCGCTGGCGGCCTATCACGAAGAGATGCAGCATAACGTGGATCAGGCTACTTCGGATCTGCGCGAAACGCTGGAACAGATGGAGATCCAGAACGTCGAGCTGGATCTGGCGAAAAAGCGTGCCCAGGAGGCTGCCCGCATTAAATCGGAGTTCCTTGCCAATATGTCACACGAGCTGCGTACGCCGCTCAATGGCGTGATTGGCTTTACCCGCCTGACCCTGAAGAGCGAGCTTAACCCCACCCAGCGCGATCACCTGCACACCATTGAACGTTCGGCCAACAATCTGCTGGCGATCATTAATGACGTGCTGGACTTCTCCAAACTGGAGGCGGGCAAGCTGATTCTGGAGAGCATTCCGTTCCCGCTGCGCAGTACGCTTGATGAGGTGGTTACGCTGCTGGCGCATTCGTCGCACGACAAAGGGCTTGAGCTGACGCTGAACATTAAAAACGACGTGCCGGATAACGTCATCGGCGATCCGCTGCGCCTGCAGCAGGTCATTACCAATCTTGTCGGTAATGCCATCAAATTTACCGAAAGCGGCAACATCGACATTCTGGTGGAAAAACGTGCCATCAGTAATAACAAAGTACAGATTGAAGTTCAGATCCGCGATACCGGCATTGGCATTCCCGAACGGGATCAATCCCGTCTGTTCCAGGCGTTTCGTCAGGCGGATGCGAGTATTTCACGGCGTCACGGTGGTACGGGCCTGGGGCTGGTTATCACGCAAAAACTGGTTAAAGAGATGGGCGGCGATATCTCTTTCCACAGCCAGCCAAACCGGGGGTCGACGTTCTGGTTCCATATTAACCTGGATCTTAACCCGAACGTGCTGACTGACGGCCCGGTGACGGATTGCCTGAAAGGCAAGCGCCTCGCTTACGTGGAGCCGAACGCCGCCGCTGCCCAGTGCACGCTGGACATCTTAAGCACCACGCCGCTGGAGGTGGTCTACAGCCCGACCTTCTCTGCGCTTACCGTTGAGCATTACGACATCCTGCTGATGGGGATCCCGGTCACCTTCACCGGGGAGCTCACCATGCAGCAGGAACGGCTGGCGAAAGCCGCATCAATGACCGACTACCTGCTGCTGGCGCTGCCGTGCCATGCGCAAATCAATGCCGAAGAGTTGAAAAACGACGGGGCGGCCGCCTGTCTGCTTAAACCGCTCACCGCCACACGCTTGTTGCCTGCTCTGACGGCCTACTGCCGCCTGAATGAGCATGCCGTGGCACTGATTAATGACGAGCAGAGGCTGCCGATGAGCGTGATGGCGGTGGATGATAACCCGGCAAACCTGAAGCTGATTGGCGTGCTGCTTGAGGATCAGGTTCAGCATGTTGAGCTCTGCACCAGCGGTGCTGAGGCGGTTGAACTGGCCAAACAGATGCAGTTCGATTTGATTCTGATGGATATTCAAATGCCGGGTATGGATGGCATTCGCGCCTGCGAGCTCATCCGCCAGCTACCTCATCAACAGCAAACGCCGGTCATTGCCGTGACCGCACATGCGATGGCCGGACAGAAAGAGAAGCTGCTCGGCGCCGGAATGAACGATTATCTGGCGAAACCTATCGACGAAGAGAAACTGCATAACCTGCTGCTGCGCTATAAGCCGGGGCATATCGGCGGTACGTATACCTTATCAGCAGAACCAGTTGAGATTAGCGTGAATCAGAACGCCACTTTTGACTGGCAGCTTGCGTTACGCCAGGCGGCGGGGAAACCTGATTTAGCCCGCGAGATGCTACAGATGCTGGTCGCGTTTCTGCCGGAAATTCGCAATAAGGTAGAAGAACAGCTGGTGGGCGAAAACCCGGAGGAGCTGCTGCAGGCTATCCACAAGCTGCACGGTAGCTGTGGTTACAGCGGCGTGCCCCGCCTGAAAAACCTCTGCCAGCTGCTGGAGCAGCAGCTACGCGCAGGGACACCAGAATCTGAACTGGAACCGGAGTTCCTTGAGCTGCTGGATGAGATGGATAACGTGACGCGGGAAGCGATGAAGGTGTTAGGAAATTGAGGTAAATGCCCGGTGGCGCGACGCTTACCGGGCCTACACCCTCACCCCTCTCCCACTGGGTAAGGGAGAACTACATCCCCTGCCCGAGTTTCAGTACCGCCGCGATATTTCTTGCGGCCATCCTGACGTTCTCGCTGGCATTTTCCAGCGCATCTTCCAGCGAGCAGATGGTGTAAATCACGCTAAACACCGCATCGATGCCGTGATCGTGCACGACGCCAACGTCCGCCGTCAGACTGCCTGCAATCCCGATAACCGGCTTGTTGAAGCGTTTGGCTACCTTCGCCACCCCAACCGGCACTTTGCCGTGGATCGTCTGGCTGTCGATGCGACCTTCACCCGTTATCACCAAATCCGCATCGGCAATCTGGTCAGCCAGATGTAGCGCATCGGTGACGATCTCAATGCCCTGGCGCAGTTGCGCACCGCAGAAGGCGTACAGCGCCGCCCCCATTCCACCTGCCGCACCGCCGCCCGCCAGGTTGAGCACATCCATATCAAGATCCCGGGCAATGATCCGCGCATAGTGCGCAAGCGCATTGTCCAGAGTAATGATCATCTCAGGTGTGGCCCCCTTTTGCGGGCCAAAAACCGCTGATGCGCCCAGCTTACCGGTAAGCGGATTCGTCACATCGCAGGCCACTTCTATGCGGCACTCGGCCAGACGTTTGTCCAGCCCGCTCAGGTCGATACGGGCAAGTTTGCCCAACTCGCCTCCGCCCTGCCCCAGCGGCTGTTCACGGTCGTCCAGCAGCCTGGCCCCCAGCGCCTGCACCATTCCTGCACCGCCATCATTGGTGGCGCTGCCCCCGATGCCGATGATGATATGCTTAACGCCCGCATCCAGCGCGTGACGGATAAGTTCACCCGTGCCCCAGGAGGTCGTTTTCAGAGGATCGCGCTGCGAAGGTGCAACCAGCTCAAGACCACTGGCCGCCGCCATTTCGATAAAGGCGCTCTTCTCGTCGCCGGATATCCCGTAAAACCCTTCCACGCGATGGCCCAGAGGGCCGGTCACCGGAACATGCACAATGCGTCCCTGCGTTGCCGCGATCATCGCTTCGACGGTGCCTTCACCGCCGTCCGCGACCGGCAGTTTGACGTAAACCGCCTCAGGAAAGATCTCGCGAAAACCCTGCTCTATCGCTGTCGCAACCTCAAGCGCACTCAAACTTTCCTTATACGAGTCCGGTGCGATAACAATTTTCATAAGCCATCCTTACGCATAGTCGTTACGTTAAGCATACACCACGTAAAGAACCGCCCATGGGAGCGGTCCCAATGCGTTTATCGTACCATGCACGGACGTTTATTGTCGAATGTCCACTCTGGGATCAGATACTGCATCGCCATCGCGTCATCGCGCGCACCCAGCCCATGTTTCTGGTACAGCTCATGGGCTTTCATCACCTGATCCATATCCAGTTCCACGCCCAGACCCGGTGTGGACGGGACCTGCACCATCCCCCCTTTGATTTCAAACGGCGCTTTCGTCAGGCGCTGATTGCCTTCCTGCCAGATCCAGTGGGTGTCGATCGCGGTAATCGTGCCCGGCGCGGCAGCGGCCACGTGGGTGAACATCGCCAGCGAGATATCGAAGTGGTTATTGGAGTGCGAGCCCCAGGTCAGACCGAACTCATGGCACATCTGCGCCACGCGTACCGAGCCCTGCATCGTCCAGAAATGCGGGTCCGCCAGCGGAATATCGACAGACTGCAGGGACAAGGTGTGCCCCATCTGACGCCAGTCGGTGGCGATCATGTTGGTCGCGGTAGGTAAACCCGTGGCGCGGCGGAACTCCGCCATCACTTCACGGCCAGAGAAACCTTGTTCTGCCCCGCACGGATCCTCCGCGTAGGCCAGCACGCCTTTCAGCTGCTTGCCGATGGCGATCGCTTCATCAAGCGACCAGGCCCCGTTCGGATCCAGCGTGACGCGCGCCTGCGGGAATCGTTTAGCCAGGGCTGAGATAGCTTCGGCCTCTTCTTCTCCGGCCAGCACGCCGCCCTTCAGTTTGAAATCATTAAAACCATATTTTTCGTACGCGGCCTCCGCCAGGCGCACCACCGCATCCGGCGTCATCGCTTCATCGTGGCGGAGTCGGTACCAGTCACATCGCTCGTCCGGCTGGCTCTGGTATGGCAACGGCGTCAGGTTGCGGTCGCCAACAAAGAACAGATAGCCCAGCATCTCCACTTCACTGCGTTGCTGCCCCTCACCCAGCAGGGAAGCAACGTTAACCCCCAGGTGTTGACCTAACAGATCCAGCATGGCGGCTTCGATACCGGTCACCACGTGGATGGTGGTGCGCAGATCAAACGTTTGCAGCCCACGGCCACCCGCATCGCGATCGGCAAAGGTATTCCGCACGGTATTTAAGACGTTTTTATATTCGCCCAGCGTTTTTCCCACCACCAGCGGGATGGCGTCTTCAAGCGTTTTGCGGATCTTCTCACCGCCCGGGATTTCCCCCACGCCGGTATGCCCGGCGTTATCTTTAATAATGACAATATTGCGGGTGAAAAACGGCGCATGTGCGCCGCTCAGGTTCATCAGCATGCTGTCATGGCCGGCAACCGGAATGATCTGCATGGAAGTAACAACAGGGGTGGTAAAAGTGCTCATGGTGCAATCCTTTTATCAGTGACGTCCAAAAACAGGGCGCTTACGGTCAAATGTCCAGCCAGGGATCAGGTACTGCATCGGCCCGACGTCATTACGCGCGCCGCCCGGCAGTTTTTTATACGCTTCATGCGCCTTGTGGACCTGATCCCAGTCAAGCTCCACGCCCAATCCCGGCGCATCCGGTACCGCGATGGTGCCGTTTTTAATTTCCAGCGGATTTTTCGTCAGGCGGGCCTCACCCTCCTGCCAAATCCAGTGTGTGTCGATAGCGGTTGGGTGACCCGGTGCCGCCGCGCCAACGTGGGTAAACATCGCCAGCGAAATATCGAAATGGTTATTGGAGTGACAACCCCAGGTGAGCCCCCAGTCATCACACAGCTGCGCCACACGCACGGCGCCTGAAAGCGTCCAGAAGTGCGGGTCCGCCAGCGGAATATCGACCGCATTCAGCATGACCGCATGGCCCATTTCACGCCAGTTGGTGGCGATCATGTTCGTAGCGACCGGTAGCCCGGTGGCACGTCGGAATTCCGCCATCACCTCGCGACCCGAGAAGCCTTGTTCAGCCCCAACCGGATCTTCCGCGTAGGTCAGGACATCGCCCAGCCCTTTGCACAGGGCGATAGCCTCATCCAGCAGCCAGGCTCCGTTAGGGTCAACGGTAATGCGGGCATCCGGAAAACGTTTCTTGAGCGCACGCGCGGTTTCAATCTCCTGCTCGCCGGGTAATACCCCGCCTTTGAGTTTGAAGTCTTTAAAACCGTAGCGGTCCTGTGCCGCCTCGGCCAGCCGAACCACCGCGTCACTGGAGAGCGCCTCCTGGTGACGCAGGTGATACCACTCATGGTGGCCCGGCGAGTGCGCCAGATAAGGCAGATCGGTTTTTTGCCGATCGCCAACATAAAACAGGTAGCCGAGTACCGTCACCGCGTCACGCTGTTTGCCCGGCCCCAGCAGTTCACAGACTGGAACGTTCAGCGCCTTACCGAGCAAATCGAGCAGGGCGGCCTCCAGCGCGGCGACGGCATTGACGCGCAGCTCAAACGTCCATGCGCCTTTGCCGAAGGTGTCAAAGTCCGCCGACTGGTTGCCTTTGTGAACACGCTGGACCACTTTATTCAGACGGGCGACCTCCTGGCCGACCACCTGCGGAATGGCGTCTGACAGCGTCTGGAAAATTACCTCACCGCCCGGCGCTTCCCCAACGCCGGTGTTCCCTGCGCTGTCGGTCAGCACCACGATATTGCGGGTAAACCAGGCGTTATGCGCGCCGCCAATATTAAGCAGCATGCTGTCCTGGCCGGCCACCGGGATGACCTTCATGTCGGTAATAACCGGGCTCGATTGTGTTGTCATCAGCCACGCTCCGCTACAGGTTTGAGTTCAATGCGTTTGATATCACCCACCAGCACCAGATAGCTCAGGACCGCCACCAGGGCGTGCACACCCACATAAATCAGCGCACCGTTGAATGAGCCCGTGGTCCCGACGATGTAGCCAATGGCAATCGGGGTGACAATCCCGGAGATGTTGCCGAACATGTTAAACAGACCGCCGCTCAGGCCGCTGATCTCTTTTGGCGCGGTATCCGCCATCACTGCCCAGCCCAGCGCACCAATCCCTTTCCCGAAGAAAGCCATCGCCATAAAGCCGATGATCATCCACTCCGCGCTGACGTAGTTACAGAACACCATGGTCATTGAAAGCAACATGCCGAGCACAATTGGCGTTTTACGGGCGATGTTCAGCGAACCGGTACGACGCATCAGCCAGTCGGAAATCACCCCACCCAGTACGCCCCCCACAAAGCCACAGATAGCCGGTACGGAGGCGACAAAGCCTGCTTTCAGAATCGACATACCGCGTGCCTGCACCAGATAGACCGGGAACCAGGTGATAAAGAAGTAGGTTAAGGCGTTAATGCAATACTGCCCCAGGTAGATGCCAATCATCATGCGCGAACCGACAAGCTGCTTGATCTGCGCCCATTTCTGGCTCAACGGGACTTTTGCTTTTTGGCTTTTCTGATCCATGTTGATCAGCGCCCCGCCTTCCGCAATGTACTCCAGCTCTTTCTTGTTCACGCCCGGATGTTGGTTCGGCTCGTGGATCACTTTCAGCCAGATAAAGCTGATGACGATCCCCAATCCGCCCATGAAGAAGAAGACGTGTGACCAGCCCACTTCATGCGTCAGCCAGCCCATGATTGGCGCAAAGATCACCGTCGCGAAATACTGGGCAGAGTTAAAAATCGCCACCGCCGTTCCCCTCTCCTGCGCCGGGAACCAGGCGGCCACGATGCGGCTATTACCCGGGAAGGATGGCGCTTCTGCTAACCCCACCAGGAAGCGGAGAGTAAAGAGCGCGACGATAATACCGAAGCCGCTGAAGATATCGACGAAGCCCTGCAACAAGGTAAACATCGACCAGATAAAGATGGACCAGAAGTAGACTCGCTTGGATCCAAAACGATCGAGCAGCCAGCCACCCGGGATCTGTCCAATAACATAGGCCCATGAAAATGCGGAGAAAACATACCCCATGCCAACCGGATCAAGCCCAATGTCTTTTGCCATTTCAGAGCCGGCAATCGACAGCGTGGCGCGGTCACCATAGTTAAAGGACGTGACGATAAACAGCATCACCACTATCCAGTAGCGAGCGTTAGTGCGCTTCTCCGCACTGCTCGCCGCGTGGCTTAATGTACTCATTGTTGCACTCCTGAAACATAGCTTTCGCCTGGTTCACTCTGTACAGCACCGGTAGGGTAATCAGAATGAGATTTGTGTTTGTCGTTTTGGTACGGCCTGAAGCCGTTTTATTGTGACCGGGAAAGTATATGAAGGAGTGACACGTTCTCTCACCGTGCAAAAACACAACATTAAGGGGCATGAGAAAGGTTGTTTGTGGCAAAAGCCTAAAAGAATGGAAGATGGTTCACGGAATTGGCGTTTGGTGCGGAAGTTATCGCCGGGTGGCGGCAACGCCTGACCCGGCCTGGATAACCCGCAGGCCCGCGCAAGCGAAGCGCCGCCGGGCAGGATGTTATTTAAGCAGTGTGGCCCAGTTCTCAACCCACGGGTTTGATTCGCTTTCGGGTTCCGGGTGTTCACCGGCGTCAATCAGCAGCATGTCGCCCACGCGCTGGGCGCTCTGTTCCTGCAGGAGTGCGTCGAACTGCTTGCCGCCGCCGCAGAAATTGGCGTAAGAGCTGTCGCCCAGGGCGATGATGCCGTAGTGAACGTCCGGCTGGTAGCCAATATCTTTAATGCCCTGGAAAAGCGGCACGATGCTGTCCGGCAGATCGCCCTGCCCGGTGGTGGAGGTGACCACCAGAATGTATTTATCTTTATACTTTTCCCAGTCTGCTAGTTCCGGGTCTTCATAAACCGTGGCTTTATGACCCTGGCTTGTGAGTATCGCTTCCGCCTCTTCCGCAACCAGCAGCGAGTTGCCGTACATTGTGCCGACAAAAATGCCTACTTCAGCCATGATATGTTCCCTAAATTATTGCGCTTGCCGTTCATCCTGAACGTTGCCCGGTACAAACTCAACCCTTTCATTTTTGGGGAGTTGCCCCAGCCAAACTGTGACAGCGCCTGCATCCAGACATCATCCAGCCCCGCATGGATCGTCAGAGGTTTGCCGGTAAACGGATGCGTCAGGCTCAGTTCGCTTGCGTGCAGCATCAGACGATCGCAACCAAAATGTTCAGCCGCACTGCGGTTCTGGCGCAGATCGCCATGCTTGCTGTCACCGATAATCGGATGTCGCAAATGCTTCAGGTGTCGGCGGAGCTGGTGTTTACGCCCGGTTTTGGGCAAAAGCTCAACCAGGCTGTAGCGAGTGGTGGGAAATTTGCTGGTTGCCACCGGCATTTCAGTCGTCGCCATACCGCGATACTCGGTTACCGCAGGTTGCGGACCTTTGTCATCACGGGCAAATTTATCGGCGATTTTGTCCAGCTCTTCCACCAGAGGATAGTCAAGCGTCGCGGCTTCTGTCAGCCAGCCACGCACGATCGCGTGGTAGCGTTTCTGGATCTGATGCTGCTCAAACTGCTGCGCCAGCAGACGACCCGCTTCGCTGGACAGTCCCATTAGCAATACACCGGAGGTGGGTCTGTCCAGGCGATGGGCGGTAAACACATGCTGACCAATCTGGTCGCGCACGGTCTGCATCACAACCACCTTCTCGTCACGATCCAGCCAGCTGCGGTGCACCAGCCATCCCGACGGTTTGTTCACTGCCACCAGCCACTCATCCTGATAGAGGATCTCAAGCGTCATGCGTCATCACCAGCAAACAGCGCATCCAGCTTTTCCAGCTCAGCCAGCATGACAGCACGCGCCGGGTGGGTGGCCTCCAGCGCCATTTCATAGTAAGGCGAGACCGCAAACGCCTGCGGCAGCGGATGACCACCCTCCAGCAGCGCATGCATACGGGGAATTAACACCCACTGGAGCCACTCAAACGGTGCCAGCGTATCCAGGCAGAACGGCTGGGTACTTGCGAACGCCTCTGGCTGCGGCGCGGTCTCCTGCCACAGCTGATGTTGGCGCAAAAGAGCTTCAATGGCGTGCAACCGGGCACGAACGCTATCGTGTTGCGTCATAGTAACCTCAACTGAAAAAATGAACGGCGCGCAGCATAGCATTGCAGGCAGCAGAAATAAAAAAAGGGAGCACTGTAAAAACAGTGCTCCCGGTTCGTTTCGCAGCATTCCAGCTACAATTTATGCTCCCTGCTCTTCCGTGACAACTTTTCCTGAAGCCCGAAGGCCTGTTCATCCGTAAACTGTTTGCATCCTGCACACATCGTCCTGATGTGTCTGTTTCATCCTGAAACGTCCTGGCCATCCTGACCCACCGATCATCCTGAGCGGCTCTCGTTCTCCTTCCTGGAGGTGTCCCTTACGCGTCCTGCGTGATCCTTTGCTTCATCCTGAAGCCTTCCTGCAGCGCCATCCTGACGTGTCCTGTGTGAGAAGCGCCATCATCCTGATGTTCGTTTCTCGTGTCGGCGTCCTGTTGACAGAGATAGAATCCGCTATTCCGCTTCGTCTTACAACCAACCCTGTAAGCGTTGTCAGCCTCTGAAAAGCGGGTTTGCTGCGTCAGAATTTTATTAATTCCTTGATAATTATCATAATATTTTTCTTAATTACGTAAGGTAATACTGATCGTTGCGGCGATCTCTCACAAACCGTGTAAGAGATCTCTCACACGCGCTGTAGCATGATGGATTACAGAAGCGGCTCAAGTCGGGTAAGGAAATCCGCAAGTGAGGGGGCGAGGGTCTCGCGATTGCGGGTGCCGATTGTCTCTTTGATCACTTCACCAGACAGGTTGCAGACGGAAATAACATCCAGTTCACTGTCCAGCGTGGCAATAAAGAGTGTCGGAGAAAGCTTAAGGCGTTTTTGCGTGACCAGATGACCAATCAGGTTTTCCTGAACACGCTGCAGATCGTCTTCGCTCCAGGTCTGCAACAGCGTCAGCGTTACCTCACCAAAGCGGGCAGGCATATCCCCTGCAAACTGCGTGGTGTAGAACGCGTGAACCGCTGGTTGTACCACAATGTCCATTGCCCGTTCAACCGCATTTACATTCTCCTCGACAGACCAGGGCTGCGGCTGCCAGATAACGTAGTCGTCCACCGAAGAGATAATGCAGGGCGAAGGCACACCATAGAGATCAGCACTTTGCGGCCAGGTGCCCCGGGTGTCATGCCATGCGTCGCAGTAACGGGTCGTGAAGGTCTTAAGGGCATTTGCAGTTTCGATATCCACCGATTTCTCTCTTCTGGTAAGACAGGATAAACTCAGCCCTAAGTGTACCTGTAAAGTGACTATGAAACATGTCTTACGAAAATCATCAGGCGTTAAGTGGCTTAACGCTGGGTAAATCGACCGATTACCGCGACACCTACGATGCCAGCCTGCTGCAGGGCGTTCCGCGCAGCCTTAACCGCGATCCTTTAGGGCTGCGTGCAGACGCGCTGCCGTTTGTCGGCGGTGATATCTGGACGCTGTATGAGCTCTCCTGGCTGAATGCTCGCGGTCTGCCGCAGGTGGCGGTAGGCCAGGTTGAGCTGGATCATGCCAGCCTTAACCTGGTGGAATCCAAAAGCTTCAAGCTGTATCTCAACAGTTTTAATCAGACCAAATTCACCAGCCTGGAAGAGGTTCAGCACACGCTGGAGCGTGATTTACGCGCCTGCGCCCAGGGCAACGTGACCGTTGCGCTGTATCGCCTGAATGAACTGGAAGGGCAACCTGTCGCCCATTTTAACGGCACCTGCATCGACGATCAGGATATCGAGGTGGATAACTACGAGTTCAGCGCCGGGTACCTGGAAAATGCGGCAAGCGGGAAGATCGTGGAAGAGACGCTCGTCAGCCATCTGCTGAAGTCCAACTGCCTGATCACCCACCAGCCGGACTGGGGTTCTGTGCAAATCCAGTATCGCGGCCCCAAAATTGACCGGGAAAAGCTGCTGCGCTATCTGGTGTCGTTCCGCCATCACAACGAATTCCACGAGCAGTGCGTGGAGCGCATCTTCAGCGATATTCAGCGCTTGTGCCAGCCAGAAACGCTGAGCGTGTACGCGCGCTACACCCGTCGTGGCGGGCTGGACATTAACCCGTGGCGCACCAATACCGATTTTGTACCTGCAACGGGCCGACTGGTGCGTCAGTAATATAAATATTTTCACAATATGCGCGGGTAATGCAGCGCTTTAGGTTGTGAAACGTCACGCGGCAGGGCTATTGTAATCAGCAGGGAATGACGATAATCGTCCCATAAGGAGCTCACTTGATTACACATATTAGCCCGCTTGGCTCAATGGATATGTTGTCGCAGCTGGAAGTGGACATGCTTAAACGCACGGCCAGCAGCGATCTTTATCAACTGTTTCGTAACTGTTCACTTGCCGTACTGAACTCCGGAAGCCTGACAGACAACAGTAAAGAACTGTTATCCCGCTTCGAAAGCTTTGATATCAACGTGCTGCGCCGCGAGCGCGGCGTAAAACTTGAAGTGATCAACCCGCCGGAAGAGGCCTTCGTCGACGGGCGGATTATTCGTTCCCTGCAGGCCAACCTGTTTGCCGTGCTGCGTGACATCCTGTTTGTTAACGGGCAGATCCACAACGCGGGCCGCTTCCAGCATCTTGACCTGGAAAGCTCGGTTCATATCACCAACCTGGTGTTTTCTATTCTGCGTAACGCCCGTGCCCTGCACGTTGGCGAAGCACCGAATATGGTCGTCTGCTGGGGCGGTCACTCCATTAACGAAACCGAATATTTGTACGCCCGTCGGGTGGGTACCCAGCTCGGCCTGCGTGAGCTGAATATCTGCACCGGCTGTGGCCCAGGCGCGATGGAAGCGCCAATGAAAGGTGCCGCCGTGGGTCATGCCCAGCAGCGTTATAAAGAGGGGCGCTTTATCGGCATGACCGAGCCGTCGATCATCGCCGCTGAGCCACCTAACCCGCTGGTCAACGAGCTGATTATCATGCCGGATATCGAAAAGCGCCTGGAAGCGTTTGTCCGTATCGCTCACGGCATCATCATCTTCCCGGGCGGCGTGGGTACGGCAGAGGAGCTGCTCTATCTGCTGGGGATCCTGATGAACCCGGCCAACAAAGATCAGGTTCTGCCGCTGATCCTGACCGGGCCGAAAGAGAGTGCCGACTACTTCCGCGTGCTGGACGAGTTTATCGTGCATACGCTGGGTGAAGCCGCGCGTCGTCACTATCGCATTATCATTGACGATGCAGCAGAAGTGGCGCGTCAGATGAAAAAAGCGATGCCGCTGGTGAAAGAGAACCGTCGTGATACCGGTGATGCCTACAGCTTTAACTGGTCAATCCGTATTGCGCCGGATCTGCAGATCCCGTTCGAGCCTTCGCATGAGAATATGGCGAACCTGAAACTCTATCCTGACCAGCCGGTAGAAGTGCTGGCCGCCGACCTGCGACGCGCCTTCTCGGGCATTGTGGCGGGTAACGTGAAAGAGGTGGGGATCCGCGCCATCGAGCAGTTTGGCCCGTATAAGATCCACGGTGACCCGGAGATGATGCGCCGCATGGACGACATGCTGCAAGGCTTTGTCGCCCAACACCGTATGAAGCTGCCGGGCTCGGCGTATATTCCTTGCTACGAAATCTGCACATAAGGCGTTAATCGTTCTTCTGAGGGCCGGGGCGCGTTCTGTCGTTACCCGGCCTTTTTTTCGCATCAATTCATAGTTATCGCTTATAGAATTTATAAACTGCACGCCAACGCAAACGATTACCTGGATTTTAAAACCATAAATTATCAGCTTTAAAGCAAATTACTCATCAGAAAATCCTAAAACCCACCATCTTTACAGCGCAAGACACCTATCTTCGGGGCCGCTCTTTCCGGACATATGTTGTTAATGGTAGCCTTCGCGCCCGTAAATTCTCTTTGATGTTTTTTTAACAGAGAAATGGTCTAAATATACCCACATCATGAGTGGATTATTGCATTTGGGATCGCGATCACTGATACATTCATAAGTAGAATGTATCTTTCCGCCCGCCAATAGTTACGGGTGAAAATTATTAAAAAACCGTCACTGAACGAATTTCATATTACCGTCAGGCATTTTTTCATCGGATTTGACTACAAACCTGACAATTTGCTTCCTCCAGGAGATACAGATGGAAACCACTCAAACCAGCACCGTTGCTTCGATTGAATCCCGAAGTGGTTGGCGCAAAACGGATACCATGTGGATGCTTGGCCTTTACGGCACAGCAATCGGCGCTGGTGTACTGTTCCTTCCTATCAACGCAGGCGTCGGCGGTCTGATCCCGCTGATCATTATGGCCATCATCGCGTTCCCGATGACCTTCTTCGCACACCGCGGTCTGACCCGCTTCGTGCTGTCCGGTAAAAACCCGGGCGAAGACATCACTGAAGTGGTTGAAGAGCATTTCGGCGTTGGCGCAGGGAAACTGATTACCCTGCTCTACTTCTTCGCCATTTACCCGATTCTGCTGGTTTACAGCGTGGCGATCACCAACACCGTTGAAAGCTTCATGACGCACCAGCTGCAGATGACGCCGCCACCGCGTGCCATTCTGTCCCTGATCCTGATCGTCGGTATGATGACCATCGTGCGCTTCGGCGAGCAGATGATCGTTAAAGCGATGAGCGTTCTGGTGTTCCCGTTTGTTGCCGCACTGATGGTGCTGGCCTGCTACCTGATCCCACAGTGGAACGGTGCGGCGCTGGAAACCCTCTCCCTGAGCAGCGCATCTGCAACCGGTAACGGCCTGATGATGACCCTGTGGCTGGCGATTCCGGTAATGGTCTTCTCCTTTAACCACTCCCCGATCATCTCTTCCTTCGCCGTGGCGAAGCGTGAAGAGTACGGCGCAGGCGCAGAGAAGAAGTGCTCCAGCATCCTGGCACGTGCACACATCATGATGGTGCTGACCGTAATGTTCTTCGTCTTCAGCTGCGTACTGAGCCTCTCCCCGGCGGACCTGGCAGCAGCGAAAGAGCAGAACATCTCCATTCTGTCTTACCTGGCGAACCACTTTAACGCACCGATTATTGCGTGGATGGCACCGATCATCGCCATTATCGCCATCACCAAATCCTTCCTCGGCCACTACCTGGGCGCACGTGAAGGTTTTAACGGTATGGTGATCAAATCTCTGCGCGGTAAAGGCAAGAGCATTGAAATCAGCAAGCTGAACAAAATCACTGCACTGTTCATGCTGCTTACCACCTGGGCCGTTGCTACGCTGAACCCAAGCATCCTGGGCATGATTGAAACCCTGGGCGGTCCGGTTATCGCGATGATTCTGTTCCTGATGCCGATGTACGCAATTCAGAAAGTCCCTGCTATGCGTAAGTACAGCGGTCATGTGAGCAACATCTTTGTGGTCATCATGGGGCTTATCGCTATCTCTGCGATCTTCTACTCCCTGTACACCATGTTCTGATTATCACCCGCGCCGTCCCCGGACGGCGCACTCCTTCCTCTCTGACTGAAAGCAATGGACGCATCATGATTAGCGTATTCGATATCTTCAAAATCGGTATTGGTCCTTCCAGCTCTCACACTGTCGGACCAATGAAAGCCGGTAAGCAGTTCACGGATGACTTGATTGCACGCGGCATCTTGCACGACATCACCCGCGTGGTTGTCGATGTGTACGGCTCGCTTTCCCTGACCGGGAAAGGCCACCATACCGATATCGCCATTATCATGGGCCTGGCGGGAAACCTGCCGGATACCGTTGATATTGATGCGATCCCTGGCTTTATCCAGGACGTAAACACCCACGGTCGCCTGCTGCTGGCAAACGGCGAACACGAAGTGGAATTCCCGGTTGACCATTGCATGAATTTCCATGCGGACAACCTGTCGCTGCACGAAAACGGCATGCGCATTACCGCGCTGGCCGGCGACACTGCGGTTTACAGCCAGACCTATTACTCTATCGGCGGCGGGTTTATCGTCGACGAAGACCACTTTGGTCAAACCAGCACCTCATCTGTTGACGTGCCGTATCCGTACAAAACTGCGGCCGATCTCCAGCGTCACTGTCAGGAGACGGGGCTTTCCCTCTCCGGTCTGATGATGAAAAACGAGCTGGCCCTGCACAGCAAAGCGGAGCTGGAACAGCACTTTGCTAACGTCTGGGAGGTGATGCGCGGCGGGATTGAACGCGGGATCACCACCGAAGGCGTTCTGCCCGGTAAGCTTCGCGTACCGCGTCGTGCGGCCGCGCTGCGCCGTATGCTGGTGAGCACCGATAAAACGACCACCGACCCAATGGCCGTCGTAGACTGGATCAACATGTTCGCCCTGGCGGTGAACGAAGAGAACGCCGCAGGGGGGCGCGTGGTCACGGCGCCAACCAACGGCGCCTGCGGTATCGTTCCGGCCGTACTGGCGTACTACGACAAGTTTATCCGTGAAGTGAATGCCAACTCGCTGGCGCGCTACCTGCTGGTCGCCAGTGCGATTGGTTCTCTGTATAAGATGAACGCCTCCATTTCCGGCGCGGAAGTGGGCTGTCAGGGTGAAGTGGGCGTGGCCTGTTCCATGGCCGCTGCGGGTCTGGCAGAGCTGTTAGGCGCAAGCCCGGCGCAGGTTTGCATCGCCGCCGAAATCGGCATGGAGCATAACCTGGGGCTGACCTGTGACCCGGTTGCCGGACAGGTTCAGGTGCCGTGTATCGAACGTAACGCGATCGCCTCCGTGAAGGCAGTGAACGCCGCACGAATGGCGCTGCGCCGCACCAGCGAGCCACGCGTCTGCCTCGATAAGGTTATCGAAACCATGTACGAAACCGGTAAAGATATGAACGCCAAATACCGTGAAACCTCTCGCGGTGGTCTGGCAATGAAGATCGTGACCTGCGATTAAGCCTCTCAGGAAGCCTCGTTTTGCGAGGCTTCTTCCTGTTTTCCCCGCCGCGCATAGTTTCATACCGCTGACAGTGTTACCCTTCCTTCATGAGACAGAAGGGAGATTATCTGTGGCTGTTCATTTGCTTATCGTCGACGCGCTCAACCTGATTCGCCGGATCCATGCAGTGCAAGGCACGCCCTGTAAGGACACCTGTTTGCACGCGCTGGAGCAACTTATTCGCCACAGCGAACCGACGCATGTCGTGGCCGTATTTGATGACGAGGCGCGTAATTCCGGCTGGCGACATCAGCGTTTGCCAGACTATAAAGCCGGACGCGCCCCCATGCCGGACGATTTGCATTCAGAAATGCCGATGATTCGCTCGGCATTCGAAAAGCGCGGCGTGCCCTGCTGGGGCGCCCAGGGCAATGAAGCGGACGATCTCGCGGCGACGCTTGCGGTCAAAGTGGCCAGCGCCGGGCATCAGGCAACCATTGTGTCGACGGATAAAGGCTACTGCCAGCTGCTCTCACCCACTATCCGCATTCGTGATTACTTCCAGAAACGCTGGCTCGACGCCCCGTTTATTGCCAGTGAATTTGGCGTCTCACCTGAGCAACTTCCTGACTACTGGGGGCTGGCGGGGATCAGCAGCTCTAAAGTGCCGGGCGTTGCCGGTATTGGGCCTAAAAGCGCCGCACAGCTGCTGACGGATTTTCAGAACCTGGAAGGGATCTACGCCCGGCTCGATGAAGTTCCGGAAAAATGGCGTAAGAAGCTGGAGGCCCATAAAGAGATGGCCTTTATCTGCCGGAATGTGGCGACGTTACAGACGGATTTACAGCTGGACGGGAATTTGCAGCAGTTGAGGTTAGAGCGTTAAGCGTCCCCTCTCCCCGTTGGGGAGAGGGTTAGGGTGAGGGGCCTATCGCTCGTCGCGACGCCCGCCCACGGCCGCCCACCAGCGACGAATATGCACCGTCACCTCTTCGCGATCGTGATACAGCTGACGCGCCTGGATCTCCACGTTAATGCCGTGTTCATCCAGTTGCTGCTGAATATAGGCCAGGTTCTGAGAGACCTCCTCATAGCGCTTTTTCATTGGCAGCTTGAGGTTAAAAATAGTCTCACGGCACCAGCCGTTCACCAGCCAGGAGGCCATCAGTGCCGCCACTTTCGCTGGTTTTTCCACCATATCGCATACCATCCAGGAGATGTTATTGCGGGTTGGACGATAGCGGAAACCGTCTTCACGCAGCCACGTGACCTGCCCGGTGTCCATCAGGCTTTGCGCCATCGGGCCGTTATCAACAGACGACACCCACATGTTGCGTTTCACCAACTGATAGGTCCAGCCACCGGGACACGCACCGAGATCGACCGCGTACATGCCGTTGGCCAGACGCTCATCCCACTCATCCGCCGGAATAAAGACGTGAAACGCCTCTTCCAGCTTCAGGGTTGAACGGCTCGGCGCATCAGCCGGGAACTTCAGGCGTGGGATCCCCATAAAGAACGGAGAGTTGTTGTTGGTATAAGAGTAACCGGCGTAGCAGCAGCCCGGGGCAATAAAGAAGATATGCACGACCGGACGTTTTGGCGTTTCGTAGTTTGTCAGCACGCCGGCATCACGCAGCGCCGCGCGCAGCGGTACGGTGAACTTACGGCAGAACTTCATCAGCTCTTTGCTTTCGTTGGTGTCGGCCACTTCAACGCGCAAATCGCCCCCCTTCTCGACCACGCCCTGCAGCATGCCCACAATCGGGGTGATGCGATCTTCTGGCGGGAGATCTTTCAGCAGCTCACCCGCGACGAACATCTGGCGCGCAAAGATCAGTGAACTGAACGGCAGCTCGCGTGCCAGCTTATCCGCATCGTCAGGCTGGTAGCATTCGAACACCACATAGCCCGCATTATCCTTAACGCGCGCAAAACCGAAGACTTCTCGCTTCGCCGCTTTATCCGTAATTTCCGCGGCGCACTCTTTCTCAAACCCCGGGCGACAATATAAAACAACCTTATTCATGAACAACGCCCTTGCGTTTCAGACGGATAGCTCCGATAAACATTAATACCCACCCTGCCAGGAAGCTGACGCCGCCGACAGGTGTAACAAACGCCCACAGGCGCAAATGCGAGAGCGCAAGGCAGTAAAGGCTGCCGCTGAACAGCACCGTACCCAGCGCCAGGAAAACGCTGCTCCAGTAAAACCAGATGCTGATGCGGCGCTGCATCGCTACCGCCAGCCCAAAAATAGCCAGCGTATGGAACGCCTGGTATTCAAGGCCGGTCTGGATCCAGCCCATCTCCACCACACCCAAAGACTTGCTTAAGACATGTGCGCCAAACGCGCCCAGTGCAACAAAAATAAAGCCACTCACCGCGGCAAAAATCAGCATGAATCGGCTGGTCATGTTTCAGTCCTAAAGTAATGCGTGCCCGGCACACAAAAGTTATTGTTCATACCTGAAGCGGAATTTTTCTTGCTCGCTCGCCGCTTTCGCCAGTATCCACTGCCGGAAAGCGGCTATTTTACCCAGTTCTGCCTGACTGTCATGACAAACCAGATAAAACGCATTCTTGCTGACCAGTACATCATTAAAAGGGCAAACCAGACGGCCGGCCTCAATTTCGGACTGCGCCATGACGTTGTTCGCCAACGCAATGCCCTGTCCGTGAATGGCAGCCTGTAGCACCATCGCACTGTGGCTAAAGATGGGGCCCTGCTGCACGTTTATATGATTAAGACCTAATTGACGGGTATAAGTTTGCCAGTCGCGGCGAGAAGCATCGTGTAACAGCGTATGTTGTGCCAGATCGGCGGGCGTTTTTAACGCTTTATCGCCTGTCAAAAGCAGCGGTGAACAGACTGGCAGCAGATATTCTGCGTATAATTTCTCGACACGCAAGCCCGGCCAGTTACCACGCCCATAGAAAATGGCAACGTCCACATCGTCCGCCAGTTTGTCTTCCTGACGATCCACCGCCTGGATCCTGACATCAATTCCCGGATAAGCTGAGTTAAAGCTTGAGAGTCTGGGCACCAGCCACTGAATGGCAAAACTGGGCAATAAACTGACCGTCAGTGCGCCTTTTGCACTCCTGGCCTGCAGCTTGCGCGTGGCTTCCGTGAGCTGGGAAAAAATCTCTTTAATATCCTGAAAATAGCTCTGCCCCTCTTCCGTCAGCAACAGCGAACGGTTGCGTCGGCGAAACAGCTTGAGGCCCAGAAAATCCTCCAGGGACTTGATTTGGTGACTTACTGCGGCCTGTGTCACAAAAAGCTCATCTGCTGCGCGGGTGAAGCTTAGATGACGTGCTGCTGCATCAAAAACACGTAATGCATTTAGGGGTGGCAATCGCTTGGACATGGTTATCTGGCTTAGATGTTAACGAGATTTAACAAACAGGAAACAACGTTTAACCTATTAGTTTTTTTTATCTGAGCCATTATAATTTGTCCGTTGAGGAACTACCAGCAAATACCTATAGTGGCGGCACTTCCTGAGCCGGAACGAGAAGCTTTTTTTGGAATGCGTGTTCTGAAGAGCTTTTGGCTTACGGTTGTGATGTTGTGTTGTTGTGTTTGCAATTGGTCTGCGATTCAGACCACGGTAGCAACGCTACCAATTTTTCACTTCCTGTACATTTACCCTGTCTGTCCATAGTGATTAATGTAGCACCGCCAATTTGCGGTGCTTTTTTTTGCTTAGCGATCTGTTAATGCTCGATCTCTTTCATCTCTTTCACGTCCGTGCGGTTGATCTGCTGCTTGTTCCCGTTAGCATCTTTGTATGAAATCATCCCGGTATCGTTATCGGTTGTCGGTTTCCCTTCCGAAACAATGGAACGACCATCGTTAGTGTGCATGACGTAGTTGTTACCAGAACAGGCGCTCAGGGCAAAAGTAAACGCACAGGCAGAAATGATTGCAGCTGTCTTATTCATGATTCTTCTCCTTTAGCAATTAATGCTATTCAAACCTCGATTTATAACAGGCTAAAACATCCGCCTAACACTATTTAGCATAACCTGCTTTTTCAGGGGCGTTGGGATAAGCAGACAATTCTGATAGATATCAACCTCCTTGCCCTGCCGCTGAAATTGCGCGACGATCTCAGTAATGCAATGAGGAATTCCATGAACGCTTTCAGTCCTGCGCAGTTTCGCGCACAGTTTCCGGCGCTGGCCGATGCCGGTATTTATCTCGATAGCGCTGCCACAGCCTTAAAGCCGCAGGCGGTTATTGAGGCAACGCAGCAGTTTTATAGCCTGAGCGCAGGCAATGTGCATCGTAGCCAGTTTGCCGAGGCCCAGCGCTTAACCGCACGCTACGAAGCGGCACGCGATCAGGTTGCTCGTCTGCTCAATGCCGAAAGCGGGAAAAACATCGTCTGGACGCGGGGTACCACCGAAGCCATAAACATGGTGGCCCAGTGTTATGCCCGCCCACTGCTTCAGCCCGGAGACGAGATCATCGTCAGTGAAGCGGAACATCACGCCAACCTGGTCCCATGGCTGATGGTGGCAGAGCAAACAGGGGCACGGGTGGTGAAGCTCCCGCTGGGGACAGATTACCTGCCGGACGTAGCACAGTTACCGGAGCTGATTACACCGCGCAGCCGCATTCTGGCGCTTGGACAGATGTCGAACGTCACCGGTGGCTGCCCGGATTTGGCGCAGGCTATCCGCATCGCGCATGCCAACGGCGTCATAGTGATGGTTGACGGCGCGCAGGGCGTGGTCCATTTCCCGGCCGATGTGCAAAAACTGGATATCGATTTTTATGCCTTCTCAGGGCATAAGCTCTACGGACCAACCGGTATCGGGGCGCTGTACGGTAAGCCTGAGCTGCTGGCAAAAATGACGCCGTGGCTCGGTGGCGGCAAGATGATCGCGGAAGTCTCTTTCGAGGGCTTTAAAACCCAGGACGTCCCTTACCGGCTGGAAGCGGGTACGCCAAACGTGGCGGGCGTCATTGGCCTGAGCGCCGCGCTCGAATGGCTCGCCGAAACGGACATTGTCCAGGCGGAGAGCTGGAGCCGGGGTCTGGCGACGCTGGCTGAAGAGGAGCTTAAAAAACGCCCTGGCTTCCGTTCGTTCCGCGTGCAGGATTCAAGCCTGTTAGCCTTTGATTTTGCGGGCGTACACCATAGCGACATGGTGACCCTGCTGGCAGGATATGGCATTGCGCTGCGTGCCGGGCAGCACTGTGCCCAGCCGCTGCTGGCAGCGCTTGGCGTGAGTGGTACACTGCGCGCCTCGTTTGCGCCTTACAATACCCAAAGCGATGTCGAAGCGCTGATTTCCGCGGTTGACCGCGCCCTTGAACTCCTGGTGGATTAATGACTAGCTCAGCTTTAGCCGGACATCCGTTTGGCACAGTGATCACCGAAGAAACTTTAAAACAGACCTTCGCGCCGCTCACACAATGGGAAGATAAATATCGTCAACTGATCCTGCTGGGTAAGCAGTTTCCGGCCCTTTCTGACGATCTCAAAGCGCAGGCAAAAGAGATCGCGGGCTGTGAAAACCGCGTCTGGCTTGGGTTCAGCGTATCCGGTGAGAAACTGCATTTCTTTGGCGACAGCGAAGGACGTATCGTGCGCGGTCTGCTGGCAGTGCTGTTAACCGCCATCGAAGGGAAAAGCGCGGCGACGCTACTGGCGCACTCGCCGCTGGCTCTGTTCGATGAGTTAGGGCTGCGCGCGCAGCTGAGCGCCTCACGCGGTCAGGGCCTGGTCGCCCTTAGCGAAGCGGTGCAGGACGCCGCCCGTCAGGCTCAGGCCTGACGTTCCGCCTTCGCCATCATCTTTTTCAGTGCGTGAGACACCGCCACAAAGCCAAAAGAGGCGGTCACCATAGTGGCCGCGCCAAATCCTGAGGCGCAATCCATCCTTTTTGGCCCTTCCGCCGTGCTTTTCATTGCACACACCGAGCCGTCCGCCTGCGGATACACCAGCGCTTCGGTCGAGAAAACACAGTCGACGCCCAGCTTGCCCTTGCTGTTTTTCACCACGTTAAAATCGCTTTTCAGACGTTCACGCAGCTTGGCCGCCAGCGGATCCTGAATGGTTTTAGCCAGATCGGCCACCTGGATCTGTGTGGGATCGATTTGTCCGCCTGCGCCACCGGTGGTCACCAGTGGCACCTTGTAACGACGACAGTACGCAATAAGCGCCGCTTTTGGACGCACGCTATCGATCGCGTCAATCACGTAGCTGTAGCCTTTACTCATATAGTCTGCGACATTATCCGCCGTCACAAAATCATCAATCACCGTGACCCGACATTCCGGGTTGATCAGGCGGATACGCTCTGCCATGACCTCAGATTTTGCCAGTCCGACGTTGTCACGCAGGGCATGGATTTGACGATTGGTATTGGTGACGCACACGTCATCCATATCAATCAGCGTGATTGCGCCAATACCGGTTCTCGCCAGCGCTTCTGCCGCCCACGAGCCCACACCACCAATGCCCACGACGCAGACATGCGCATCCGCAAACAGCTGCAGGGCTTTTTCACCATAGAGACGTGCCGTACCGCCAAAACGCTGGCGCCAGGCGTCGCTGATTACCACAGACATAAAACCTCAGATGTAAAAAGGGTGAGGTTTTTCCTCACCCTGAACAGTAATCCGTATTCCGCTCAGAATACCACAATCAGCCGCTGAATACGTTTCCGGCGCCAGGCGCTGTCTTCAGCACCCATACGCGGCCATAGTGGTTATACCAGCCCGCCCGGTGACCGGCATCCGGACCAATTCCCTGATAAATATCGAAGTGCTGGCCTTTAATCGCGCCACCAACGTCCAGTGCCACCATCAGACGTAGCTCGTACTGGCCGTTAAATTTACCGTTATTATCCAGCAGCGGCACTTCTGCCAGCAGCGTGGTGCCCGCAGGAATGATGGAACGATCCGATGCTACCGACGCACGGCCAATCAGCGGCACGGCGCTCGCCCCTTTCACCGGCGCAAAGTTTTGCGGTTTGAAGAAGACGAACGACGGGTTCTGCTCCAGCAGCTCGCGTACCTCGGCTTCACTGTGTTTTTCGCCCCACTCGCGGATCGCCTGCATCGACATATCTTCTTTTTTCACTTCACCACGGTCGATCAGCACTTTACCAATGCTGCGATAGGCATGGCCGTTTTTACCGGCGTAGCTAAAGAAGTTCAGCGGAGAACCGTCACCAAAATCGATGTAGCCGCTGCCCTGAACGTCCATGATGAAGTTATCCATCAGGGAGTTGCTGTAAGCCAGGACGTAGTTTTCGCTAAGCGCACCGGCGTAGATCTCTGCGCGGGACGGCAGGCGACCACGTTTTGGCGGCATACGATAAATAGGATACTGGAATTCGCCCTGACGCGTATGTCGCGCCTGGATAACCGGGGTGTAATAGCCGGTAAACTGCACGTTGCCGTAGTTGTCCGCCCCTTCCATCTGCCAGGCGTCGATACCAAACTGACGCATATTGCGCGTATCGCCGCCCGCGCGCAGCCAGTCCTGCACCGCGTTATAGACGCTACTCTGGGCACCATACAGGCGCGGCGACGCATTGCGGATCTGGTAAACCTGCTCGGAGAAATCACCGGCGTTGATCGGTGCGCCGACAGCATCCGGCTGGTTAACTAAAGAGAAAGGCTGGGATAACTTCCCGTCTTTATACTGTTGACCGCGATCGGTCGGTTTAGAAGAACAGGCCGCAAGAATGGCTACCATTGCGCCCGTGATCAGATACTTTGCCCAACGTCCTTTCATTATATCTCGTCTTTAAGTTGCCCATTTCCGCGTGATGAAGATAACAAACCCACTGTTCTAATGAAACGGAATCACATGCCCTTTGGCAAATTCTGAGCAAAAAATAGTCCAAAGGTTTCAACGTCGTTCAATTTACATACAAAATTAATGAATTATGTGAAAAAGGGGTTGCATCACAAACCTAACCGAGTATAGTGCGCTTCCACGGACGCGGGGTGGAGCAGCCTGGTAGCTCGTCGGGCTCATAACCCGAAGGTCGTCGGTTCAAATCCGGCCCCCGCAACCAATTAAAATTTGATGAAGTATAAGCAGTACGGTGACGCGGGGTGGAGCAGCCTGGTAGCTCGTCGGGCTCATAACCCGAAGGTCGTCGGTTCAAATCCGGCCCCCGCAACCAATCAAATTTGATGAAGTAAAAGCAGTACGGTGCCGCGGGGTGGAGCAGCCTGGTAGCTCGTCGGGCTCATAACCCGAAGGTCGTCGGTTCAAATCCGGCCCCCGCAACCAATACTTCTAAAAACAATAAACACCCTTAAGGGTGTTTTTTTGTATCTGTCGTTTGTGAATTTGCCGGGGGTTAACCCGGCGTTCAGCATTATCCACGTCGTGCCAGCGTCGCCCCGTCAGAGAAATACGCCCGGATCCCTGCCAGAATCGACTCAGCCACTTCCTGCTGGAATTTGGCCGTCTTGAGCTTACGCTCCTCTTCCACGTTACTGATAAACGCCGTTTCAACCAGGATAGACGGAATATCCGGTGCCTTCAGCACCGCAAACCCGGCCTGCTCGACGCTGTTTTTGTGCAGCTTATTGACCCGCCCCAGCTTGCCCAGTACCGCTTTACCAAACTTCAGGCTGTCGGTAATGGTCAGCGATTGCACCATGTCGAACATGGTGTGATCGACGTAGCGGTCGCCGCTTTTGCTCACACCACCGATGAGATCCGAGGCGTTCTGCGTGTCCGCGAGGTAACGCGCCGCGGTACTGGTTGCCCCTTTGGTTGAGAGCGCAAATACTGACGATCCACTCGGCTGACGGCTGGTAAAAGCATCAGCATGGATAGAGACGAAGAGATCCGCCCGCTGCTTCTGGGCTTTTGCCACGCGGACTTTCAACGGAATAAAGACGTCTTCATTACGCGTCATGTAGGCGCGCATGTTGCCCTCTCTATCGATTAACGCCTTCAGACGGCGGGCAATCTGCAACACCACATCTTTTTCCCGCGTCCGGTATTTGCCTACCGCACCCGAGTCTTCTCCGCCGTGGCCAGGGTCGAGCATGATCACAATCGGGCGATCGCGCCCTGCTTTTCCGGGCTGCGGACCACTTTGCGCAGGCGGAACCTGTTTCTCCAGATTGCCCTGGTTGTAGTCTTCCAGTAACGCCAGGAGCGGATCCTGAATGTCCGTTGCATTCGCCGGATAGAGATCCATCACCAGACGCTCTTTGAACGATGCCACAGGCGCAAGGGCGAACAGCTGCGGTTTCACGTTCTGCTTGAGTTCAAACACCATGCGCACGGTTTGCGGATCAAACTGCCCAACGCGCGCCGATTTGATAAACGGATCGTCACCGCGGATCTGCGCCGCCACCCCCTTCAGAACGGAGTTCAGGTTAACGCCTTCGAGATCTACCACCACACGCTCAGGGTTGCTCAGGGCAAATTGCTTATATTTCAGCACCCGATTGGATTCCACCGTCACGCGCGTATAGGTTGACGACGGCCAGACGCGCACCGCCACCACCTGACTTGTGGCGGCAAGACCCACCTGGCTGACGCTGAGCAGCCACATCGCCCCTGCCCCTTTTAACAAACGGCGGCGGCTTATTGCTGAATTGGATCCCGACATGCTTCTCCCGAGCAAGAAATCTGATTGACAGACAAAACATCAAAATTGACCGAAAACTTTAACGAATGACGCATAAACTGTCATCTATAAAAGGGTAAACAATCATACGTTAACGCACGGATTACTTATTATTTTCTGTGGGTCGCAGAAAATTTAGGCTTGCACATGCGGCTACAATCGAATAAAAATACAGAAATTACGAATAAACATTCATTAAGGGTTGTGCCATGGTGAAGGAACGTAGAACCGAACTGGTCCAGGGATTCCGCCATTCTGTTCCCTATATCAACGCCCATCGGGGAAAAACGTTTGTCATCATGCTCGGCGGCGAAGCCATTGAGCATGAAAACTTTTCCAGCATCGTCAATGACATTGGCCTGCTGCACAGCCTCGGCATCCGCCTGGTGGTGGTGTATGGTGCGCGTCCGCAGATCGATGCGAACCTGGCCGCACACCATCACGAGCCGATTTATCACAAGCATACCCGCGTTACGGATGCCAAAACCCTTGAGCTGGTGAAACAGGCAGCGGGTCTGCTGCAGCTTGATATCACCGCGCGTCTGTCCATGAGCCTGAACAACACGCCGCTTCAGGGGGCACATATCAACGTCGTCAGCGGTAACTTCATCATTGCTCAGCCTCTTGGCGTGGACGACGGGGTGGACTATTGCCACAGCGGACGCATTCGTCGTATTGATGAGGAAGCCATTCATCGTCAGCTGGACAGCGGGGCCATTGTATTGATGGGGCCGGTGGCCGTTTCCGTAACCGGCGAGAGCTTTAACCTCACTTCAGAAGAGATTGCCACCCAGCTGGCGATCAAACTGAAGGCGGAGAAAATGATTGGGTTTTGCTCCTCTCAGGGCGTCGTGAACGAAGAAGGGGTGATCGTGCCAGAGCTCTTCCCGAATGAGGCCCAGGCCCGCGTGGAAGCGCTGGAAGCCGAGGGAGATTACTACTCTGGTACCGTCCGGTTCCTGCGCGGTGCTGTGAAAGCCTGCCGCAGCGGCGTGCGTCGCAGCCACCTGATCAGCTATCAGGAAGACGGTGCCCTTCTGCAGGAGCTGTTCTCCCGCGACGGTATCGGCACCCAGATTGTAATGGAGAGTGCGGAGCAGATCCGCCGCGCCACCATTAACGATATCGGCGGTATTCTGGAGTTAATTCGCCCGCTGGAGCAGCAAGGGATCCTGGTACGCCGTTCCCGCGAACAGCTGGAAATGGAGATCGACAAATTTACGATTATCCAGCGCGATAATCTGACCATCGCCTGCGCCGCGCTCTATCCGTTCCCGGAGGAGAAGATCGGCGAAATGGCCTGCGTTGCCGTCCATCCAGACTACCGCAGCTCTTCACGCGGCGAGATGCTGCTTGAGCGCGTGGCGGCTCAGGCGCGCCAGATGGGCCTGAGCAAGCTGTTCGTCCTGACCACGCGCAGCATTCACTGGTTCCAGGAGCGCGGATTTACGCCTGTGGATATTGATTTGCTGCCTGAAAGTAAAAAAGAGATGTACAACTATCAACGCCGCTCAAAGGTGCTGATGGCCGACCTGGGATAACAGATCCTTCGCCGGGTGGCGTTGCGCCGACCCGGCCTCTCTTTCTCACCTCATTCAGAGGGACTCAAATATCGCGCTCAGGCCGCTTCGCCGTTCTGTACGGGTGGCAATCGCCTGCACAAGCACACGCTCGTCGGTATAGAGCGACAAGCGCTGACGCGCGCGGGTGATGGCGGTGTAGATGAGCTCGCGGGTTATCACGGGTGAAAGCTGGGTGGGCAGGATCAACGCCGCATGGTTGAACTCCGAGCCCTGGGACTTGTGTACCGTCATCGCCCATGCTGTTTCATGTTCAGGCAAGCGACTGGGCTGCACAGACTTCACGCTTCCGTCCGGCATCAGGAACCAGACGCGCAGCCCCTGTCCACGGTCAAGCGCAATGCCAATGTCGCCGTTAAACAACCCCAGCGCGCTATCGTTACGGGAGATCATCACTGGCCGACCTTCGTACCAGCGTGAATGCGGCGTGCGGGTGATTTTGCGCTTTTGCGCAAGCAGTTGCTCAAGCCTGTCGTTGAGGCCGCTGACGCCAAAAGGCCCCTCTCTCAGCGCACACAGCAGCTGATATTCGCCAAACGCGGCAATGACCTGCGCAGGCGTATGTTGCTGCTGCACGCTCGTCAGGAAGTGCTGATAGCCCAGCAGGGCATCATCCAGCATCGCCTGATACTCTTCCCCGGTTTGCAGCGATTTCTTCTCAATATCACTGAAGCTGCCGTCAAAAACGGCACTGGTCGCATGCCGATCCCCTCTGTTCACGGCCGCCGCCAGTTGGCCAATGCCGGAATCACTCCCGAACCGGTAGCTTTTTTGCAGCAGACAGAGGCTGTCTCGCAGCGCCGCCGCGAGAGACTGACTTTCGGCTGCGAGCGAACATCCGGTGAGGCGGGCTAACTCCTCAGCACGTTCCGCGGTATACCCAAGACTCGCATAGGTGCAGATATCGCCCAGCACGGCCCCGGCTTCCACCGAGGCAAGCTGGTCACGATCGCCCAGGAAAATTACGCGCGCGTGGGGAGGTAAGGCGTCAATCAGCCGCGACATCATCGTCAGGTCGATCATCGACGCTTCATCCACCACCAGCACGTCAAGATGCAGCGGGTTTCCGGCGTGGTAACGCAGGCGCTGGCTGCCCGGCTGGGCACCCAGTAGCCGGTGCAGGGTGCTGGCTTCACTGGGGAAAAGCGCAAGCTGTTCCTGCGTGAGCGGCAGTTTTTGCAGCGCGCCACCTAACGACTCCGTCAGCCTGGCCGCCGCTTTGCCGGTGGGCGCCGCCAGGCGAATACGGCATTTTTGCTCACCCGACAGCTGAATCAGCGCGGCAAGCAGTTTTGCCACGGTGGTGGTTTTACCCGTGCCCGGTCCGCCCGAGATCACCGAGATCCGCCGCGTTAAGGCGACGGCCGCCGCCACTTTCTGCCAGTCTGTCGCCTCATCTGAGGTAAACAGGGCATCCAGCGTTTGCCGGAGCCGCGCTTCTTCACAGGGAAGCGGCGCGTTTGTCTCGCTGAAAAAACGCGCTACCGTCAGTTCATTACGCCACAGCCGGTTAAGGTACAACCGGTCGCCAATAAGGATCATGGGCGTCTGGGTATCAGCTCTGCTGACAGCAGGAGAGCTTAGCAAAACGCTCTGCCAGTCTACCGACTCGCCCAGCAGGGCAAAACAGGACTGAAGAGCCGCAGGCATTTTCTCATCAATGGTCAGGCGCGAAAGCGGCAGGCAGACATGCCCTTCCCCCGCGTCGTTGCTCAGGATAGCGGCAGCCAGCATCACGGCCGGCTGCTCGCCAGCCACCATGATGGCGAACTGCACATCAAGATGGCGCAGTAAACGCTGTTCTACGGCTTCCAGCAGTAATTCCTGCATCGTCATGCCAACTCCTCCGTGCCTGCGGCAAATAAACTGTCCATTTTCTCAATCAGTGCCGCGTCCGGGCGCGTACTAAAAATACCAGACTGCGGATCGGCGGCATCCACCCCGCGCAGGAAGAGGTAAATCACCCCGCCAAAATGGTCTTCGTAGCGGTAATTTGCAATGCGATGACGCAGATAGCGATGCAGCGCCAGGGTATACAGCTGGTACTGCAGATCGTAACGATGCATCTGCATGGCAGAGGCCATCGCCTGTTGGGTATAGGCTTCGCTGTTTTCACCCAACCAGTTCGATTTGTAATCCAACAGGTAGTAACGCCCTTCATGGCGGAACACCAGATCGATAAAGCCCTTCAGCATCCCCTGAACCTGACGGAAGTTAAGTGGCGGGCAACCGGCGGATAGCGGGTCGTGCTCGCGGATCAGCGCATCCAGCGCCTCGGCTCTTAGCGGGCTGGCGATGGGGAGATAAAACTCCATCTCCACCTGCTTATCTCTGGCGGTCAGCTGGCTGAGCGAAATACACTGTGTCGTGAGCGGGGCGTGAAGGATAGCGGTGATCCATTCGCTGAGCACCGGCTGCCATTGCGCGTCGTAGCCGCCGCTTTGCAACATTTTCAGCACCCACTCCTCTGAGACAGGTTGCGTGAAATCCAGCTCTTCAAACAGGCTGTGTAAAAATGTGCCCGGTGACGCGCCGCGCGGAAATTGATGAGGGGTCAGCACCGGTTCATCCGGCACACTGCCGGTACCTGCGGCATCCACGTCAAGCTTAGGCATCAGATCCTGCGCAATGCTCTGCCCGTGCTGCTGTAAACCGGAATAGCTGGTAACGCGCCAGTCGTCTGCAACGGTTCGCGTAATCTGCCGGGCCTGCAGGTCGGTTGTCTGCTGTTCTGGCAGCTGCCAGCGACTGTTATCGGGTTGCGACGGGATATGCAGGGCAATATGTTCCCCGCACAGTGTTTCAATACACTGACGCAGCCCGGCAGCATCTTTTGGCTCACCAAGCTGAATCAGCCTGCCCAGCGCGCTCAGATGAAAATCGGTCTCGCCTCCCTTTTCGCCACGGCGGCGGAATAGCGGAGCGATACCCAGACTGCAGTACCAGACCGAGCGGGTCAGGGCCACATAGAGCAAGCGTAAATCTTCCGCCAGGCGCTCGGCCTCGGCCAGTTCTACGCTGGACTCTGCTTTGCTGAGATCGAGCACCGCTTCGAACGACTCGCGATCGTGATAAAAAGCCTGATCCTGCACCCGATAATTGGCGATAAAAGGCAGCCAGACCAGCGGATACTCCAGGCCTTTCGACTTGTGAATGGTGACGATTTGCACCAGGTGTTTATCACTCTCAAGACGCATCTGCTGGCTCGACGAGTTACTGTTCGGATCGGCAATTTGCTGCGCCAGCCAGCGCACCAGGGCATGCTCGCTCTCCAGCTGCGTGCCCGCCTCCTGCAACAGTTCGCTGATATGCAAAATATCGGTCAGACGGCGCTCGCCGCCCGCTGTGGCGAGCATATTCTCGGCAATGTGACGCTGCCTCATCAGTTCACGCAGCATCGCCATCACGCCGCGTTTTTGCCAGCGCTCGCGGTACTGCACAAACTCTTCGACCACCGCATCCCAGGCGGCTTCGTCGCAATTTAGCGCATCAATATCGCGCGCGTTCAGTCCCAGCATGCTGCTTGCCAGCGCGCTGCGAAGGGTGCTTTCCCGCTCCGGCGCCAGCACGGCCTGCAGCAGCCACAGCATCTCCTGCGCTTCCAGCGTTTCAAAGACGCTATCGCGGTTAGAGAGATACACGGACGGGATGTTCAGTGACGTCAGGGCATCACGGATAAGCGCCGCCTCCTGACGGCTGCGCACCAGCACCGTAATATCGGATGCTTTTACCGGGGCTGATGTGTCCCCCTTCCAAAGCAACGCCTCACCGCGCGTACCTGCGCTGAGCCAGTCCCGGATCTGCGCGGCGCAGTGCTGAGCCATCGCATGTTGATAGTCCGTAACGCCGCACCCCTCGCCGTCCAGCAGCCAGAAATTCATGGCGGGCTGGTTCACGCCGTTGAATTCAAAGCGCAACGAAACATTTCTGGCGGCGAACTTTACCGGCTGGAAGGGAATCTCCCTGAACATAAACGCCGAATCCATGCGGCTGAAGAGCGCATTGACGCTCTCCACCATCCCCGGCGAGGAGCGCCAGTTGGTGTCCAGGGTGTAGTGCGCTTCAACCTCGCTGCGGGCTTTCATGTAAGTGAAAATATCCGCGCCACGGAAGGCATAAATGGCCTGTTTTGGATCGCCAATGAGCAACAGTGTTGTGTTGGGCTGCTGTCGCCAGATGCGGCGGAAAATGCGGTACTGCTGGGGATCGGTATCCTGAAATTCGTCAATCATCGCCACCGGAAAGCGCGTGCGGATGGCGGCGGCAAGCGCCTCGCCATTTTCACTGCACAACGCCGCGTCCAGGCGACTTAGCATATCGTCAAAGCCCAGCTCACCCCGGCGGCGTTTCTCACGCGACACCGCTTCACGGATCTCCGCCATGGCGCGGGTGATCATCAGGTCGTTAAGGGTTAATGGCTCTGCCAGCAGGGTTTCGATCTCAACAAACAGCGGGTGCTCCGGAACAATGCCATCGGCTTTGGTTCGCTCAACCAGAAAACGCCGGGAAAATTTTTCCAGCGCATCCGGGAGCTGGTAACCGCGCGTCTCTTCCTGCGCCCAGGCAGTGATCTTATCGATCCATTTCCCCTGATTGCCACGGTTAAACTTGCGCCTGTCGATCCCGGAGTTTTCGATAATGGCGTCGATCTCGCCGACAGACTCAATCCATTTTTGCTTAACGGCTGCAATCTTCGCGACGATTTTTTCATGGCGCAAGGCCAGCGTTTCATCCGCAGGCGGTGGCGATTTAATGACCGGGGCCTCTCCCTGGAGATAGCGCTCAATGGCGCGCAGAAGCTCCTCAGGGCCTTTCCACAACGCATGTACCGCTTCGGCGATGTCCCGCTGTAACGGATAACAGTGGCGACGCCAGAAATCAGCACAGGCCTGGTAGCGAAGCTCAGACTCATCTTCAATAAGCTGCAGTTCAAACAGCATGCCGGATTCAAACGCATTCAGGCTCAGCATGCGCTGGCAAAAACCGTGGATGGTGAAGACAGAGGCCTCGTCCATTTGCCGTTCAGCCAGAAGCAGCCACTGTGCGGCCTGCTGTTTATCGGCAATCTCTTCCAACAGGCTCGCGTAGAGTGGGTTATCCGTGCTTTCGCGCAGACAGGCGATACGCAGTTCATGAATATTGGCACGGATACGGCCGCGCAGCTCAGCGGTGGCGGCCTCGGTGAAGGTCACCACCAGCAGCTCCTCCACGCTTAACGGACGCGGAAAAGCGGCCTGGCCGCCAAGCCCCAGCAACAGACGCAGATAAAGCGCGGCAATGGTGAAGGTTTTTCCCGTTCCCGCTGAGGCTTCAATCAATCGTTCACCCTGCAGAGGTAAACGTAAGGGATCAAGGGACTCAGCGGTGTCGGTCATTCTTTCTTACTCCAGGGCATAGATTGCTGCAGGGCGCTGACGCTCTTCCAGATTTTCCAGCCTTTCAGGTTAACGTAGTCCGTTTTTCCGTTCTGGCTACCAGAAACCTGAGACAGAATGGCTATTCCCTGCGGTTTAACCACCGCCTGATGGAAGAAGTCGGCAACCTTCTGAGGCGTCAGCTGTTTTATCTCGGCCACTACTTTATCACGCGAATCAAATTTCAGATTACCGCGATCGAAATCTTTGCTCAGCTGGGATGCTTCTTCACCCAGCGTCTGAGGCGGCTGCATCACCTGCGCGATGACGGCCTGCTGGATTTGGGCAAACTCATCCGGCTTCATGGCTCGCAGTTTAGCTTCCGCTTGCGGGAAGAAAGCCTGGTAACGCTGCCAGAGATAAGCGGGCTGTTTATCGCTGCTCTGCAGCAGGAAACCCAGCCCCCACTGGCGGCCAACGTTCATGGAGAAGGCAAAGACCGCGTAGCCAAGCTGCTCTTCTGTGCGCAGCTGATTGTAGAACCACGGCTGTATAATTTGTCCCAGAACGGCACTCTGCGCAGAGCTGGCAAATTCATCATAGCCCGTAGGAACAAACACGGCGGCCAGCGCGGAATCCGTGCTGTTACCTGCTTTTTCAAAAATCACATTCTGTTTTTTCTCAACCAGCACGTCCTGGTTACGGCACCACTCGTCGCCTTTTGAACCGAGCTGCTGACGTACGTTCTCTGCCAGCGTTTTGGCCTGGTCCTCGCTCATGTTGCCGACGATAAGAAACTCCGGGCGCGTGTTAGTTTTCAGCGCGTCGCGGTAGGCCAGCACCTCTTTTAATGTGATGGATGGCAGCAGCGCCCGGCGATCTTCACGCTGGAAATAAGGGATTTGCGACAGCATCTGCGCCGGCATAATCGCCTGATCGTACGCCTTGCCTTTCTCAGCGGAATCCATCATCTGCGCATACCAGGACTTCGCCTGCTCAAACTGCTCTTCCGTTGGCGTGTAGCTGAAATAGCCCTCCAGCAACGCCTGAAACAGCTGAGGCAGACGCTGGGTATAGCCGTTTGCATTGACCATCAGTCCGTTATTGGCGTTGGTAGAGAAGCTGATTCCACCCACCGCGGCCTGGTTGCTGAGCTGGTCAAGCGCGATACCGGCCAGATAGTCATTGAGCGCAAACATCACCTGATTTTTGGCGCTATCCATCGCTTTCGGGTTGCGAAGAACAACGCTGACATCGGCTTTTGGCTCGCTGGCGAAGTAGTGGCTTGGGGTGTACACCACGCGCAACGTCGGCTCATCAACAGTAAGCTTCGGGTGTGGGTACGCTTTCGCGGTTTTAATCAGGGAGAAATCATCCGGGATGTAGGGATTCAGCTCCGGCAGCTTCAACGCGATCTCGCTGGCCTTTTTCTGCCAGTTTGCGAACGTTTGCTCACTGATTTTATCCACCTGGTAAGGGGCATCCACGAAATAGGCCGTTTTGTTATGCGGCTCGTTCGGGCTGATGTACCAGATGCGGGCATTCTGTGGGGTCATCATTGCCAGGCGCGCTTTTATCGCCTCAGCGTCATACTGGTCGGCAATGTTGACCGCGTCCAGGGTATGTTCAACCGGCACGCGGATCATGGTATCCGCCAGCCACTCAACATAGTCCATGTCGCGGGTAATGGACGGATAGCGGAAATCGAGATCCAGCACGTGTGCCAGTTCGTCAAAGTAGCGTTTATCGACGCCTTTATCGCGCAGCAACGAGAGATAGCTGAAGATAGCCGCGACCACCTCATCACGGTGCGCCAGCCCTTTGTTGGTCAGGGTGGCGGAAATCGCCAGCACACCGCTGTTGCCGTTAACCACTGGATCGGAGTCGGCACGGATCCCTTCCACCAGCCCCTGCTTTTGCAGCCAGTCAGAAAGCGTTCCCGGGCTACGGTTACCAATAAGATAGGTGACCAGTTCATCCGTTTTACTGCGGAACTGTGCGGTATTGTTATCAATGCGGAACTCAACGCGTAACACCTTGCGCGGCAGTGCGGGCACGTAGTGGATCACGATCCCTTTCTGCGCGTCGGTGACAACCGGTACGTTTATCTGCGGCAGGTCGATGTTTTTATTTGGTACCCGTCCAAAGGTCTGCGCCGCCATGGCAGCCAGTTCTGGCAACGGTTTGTTGCTGTAGATAACCGCTTTCATCAGGTTTGCGGAGTAGTATTTGTCGCGAAACGCATGCAGCGCATCAAGCACCGGGCTGTTTGGTTTGTCACTCAGCGTCTCGAGGTTCCCCCCGGAAAAACGGGATCCAGGGTGCGCCGGGTTGATGGTTTCGGCGCTCACCTGCGCCATGCGCATACCGTCTCGCGTACGGGCCAGGGTCAATTCAGCATTGACGGCATTACGTTCACGGTCAGCGTATTTTTTATCCAGCAGCGGTGCGGCAATGGCATCGGCGAGACGATCCACCGCCCCTTCCAGCGCATCATTTTCGACTTCCAGATAAAACGCCGTCCGATACGGTGCCGTACTGGCGTTGTGGCTGCCGCCATGCATTTTCAGAAATTCGGAGAGGCTATCCGGCTGGGGGTATTTTTTGGACCCCATCAGCGTCATATGTTCCAGATAGTGCGCAAGACCCGGGTGCGCTTCGGGATCTTCCAGCGACCCAACGGGTACTACAAGCGCCGAGAGGGATTTCACCGCCTGCGGATCGGAAACCAGCAGCACGGTCATCCCGTTATCAAGGCGGACAGCCTGATACTGACGGGTATCTTTTTCGCTCTTACGGATAGTTTCCTGAACGGGTTGCCAACCGGAGCCTGCCTGAGTGACGGGAGCCCAAAGGGCGACAAACAAAACAAACGCTTTGAACAAGGTGCTGCCTGGCATTAACGACCTCTTTATCACGGCTACATCATTAACAAACTTCGTGCTGGACACGCCAGCTTCTCTTTCTTTCTGTACATCAGTCCGTGATAGCAGGTGCATCATAAATGAACACCCTTTACTGCGCAATTTTTATACAGCGCTCAGGACTGATTAAATTTGAACAACGGTAACAGGTAACGTTGTGCCTCTTCCGTGATGGTCTCAAAGTATTCTGGCTCAAGCGTTCGCCATAACCGTTGATACCAGACATCATCGCCTTCACCACGGACCATCATGTTACCTTCCCAGGCCTGAACAAATTTACTCCGCGCTTTCTGCAGTGAAGCGTCATCCGTTAACATCGCATCATTCTGCGCGTCATAACAGGCTTTTATCCACGCCCCGCCACTTTCAGGCAGCAGCAGCAGCGGCTTGTTCATCCCCTGACGGTAACCTTCAATGTACAAGGATAAGTAATGTAACGCCTGCTCCGGCTCCATTGGCGGGAAACGCCACTCGCCCTCCTTGCGTACAAACATCCGGCTTTCACCCTGGTTACCGCCAGCACTGTAGACAAGATGTTCGAGCCAGAGTTGCAAACCCTGTGAAACGCTCAGCATGGAAGGCCGCCAGCGCAGCAGCCCGTCCGGTTGAACCTGCGTCAGCCAGCCCGTCAGCTGGATACCGTTGCAGTTGAGGTCGATTTCGAGGCTTGTTCCCGGCTGTCGGCATTCGATAACACGCTCGGCAAGCGCCTTCATCTCTGTGCACTGCGCCTCCCAGACGATCTCCCCAAACGCACCATACGGTAATTGCCCCGCAGCGCGATAGCGGCGGAACAGTTTGTCAGCATCTTCCTGCTCCACCAGCGCATTCAGCAGCTGGAGGTTTAACTGATAACGTTCCAGCCCTTCCAGCGTAAACGGTTCTGCGTCAGGAATTTCGCTCTCTTCCGAGCGGAAATTTACCTGCAACCGCTGCTGGAAGAAGGCGCGTACCGGATGCGCCCAAAACCGCTGCAGCTGTTCGAAGGTCAGGGTTTCAATGGGCCGCGCGTCGAGCTCCTGAATGAAATCGCTGTGCGCCTTCCCCTCTTTTTTCGCCGCGGGCAGCCACTCCTGGGCATAGCTCTGCAATTCGCTGGCGACGTAGTTCATCGGGTCAAACGGCATACGGCTGTGACAACAGGTGATATGCGCTTTCACCCGCTGGTCGCTCTCATCGCAGTTACGTTCTTCATCCCCCGGCAGGTAGTGGCTCTGTCCGATATAGTCCACCAGTTCCTGCACCAGAACAGAGGGAAAACGCTCGCTGTTGTCCTGAATCGACCGACCGATATAACTGATGTAAAGCTTGTTCTGCGCGGAAATAAGCGCCTCAAGGAAGAGGTAGCGGTCATCATCACGACGGCTACGGTCGCCCCGCTTCGGTGCCGGGCTCATGAGATCAAAGCCCAGCGGCGGCAGGGCTCGCGGATAAACACCGTCATTCATACCAAGCAGACACACCACTTTGAAGGGAATGGAACGCATGGGCATCAGCGTGCAGATATTGATCGGCCCGGCAAGGAAGCGCTGGCTGATACGCTCCTGATCGAGGCGCAGGGTCAATTCGTCCCGCAGAAGCGAAAGCGGGATCGCTTCGTTATAGTGGGAGTTCACCCCCTCATCGACTATCGCCTGCCACTGTGTTTCAATCAGCGCCATTGCCGCTTCCGTGTCACTGTCCGGCAGGAAGAAATCATTGAGCAGTTCCCGGCAAACCGGCAGCCACTCCTCCAGCGGACGCGGCTGCATTAGCGCACGTCGCCAGCGGTTAAGCTGCATCAGCAGCGAGGCTAAATGCCCAACCAGCTCCGCAATGAGCCCGCTGGACTCATCATAAGGCAGGACCTCGTTCCACTCGCCCTGGCTGCTTTCCATGGCATACCCCAGCAGCATACGCGTCAGACCAAACTGCCAGGTGTGCTGCCCGGTAGGGGGAAGCTCAAACTCCTGTACGTTGTCGTCATCGATCCCCCAACGTACGCCAGACTCGTTTACCCACTGACGAAGGTAGCGCAACCCCTCTTCGTTAATGTTGAAACGAGCGGCCAGCACGGGGACATCGAGCAATGCCAGGACATCTTCGGAAATGAAGCGGCTGTCGGGCAGTGACAGCAGGGTAACGAATGCCTGCAAGGCCGGGTGAGACTGGCGAGCCCGACGGTCAGAGATGGCATAAGGCAGGTAGCGCTCTCCCGTCGCACTGCCGAAAACGGCCTGAATAAAGGGGCTGTAGCTGTCGATATCTGCCACCATCACCACGATATCACGCGGTGTCAGGTCAGGATCGTCCTGCAGCATGGCGAGCAACTGATCGTGCAGGACTTCGACTTCACGCTGCGCACTGTGGCAAACATGCACCGTGATACTGCGATCGTCGGGATCCAGTCTCCGTTTCGTGTCGCTGCGTTCAAATTCTTCGGCCGTCACGCCCATCACCGCGCGATTTTCCAGATCCAGAATATCGGACTGGATATTGTGCAGCAGGCTGTCCGGCGTGATTTCAACAAACGCATCCACGTCGCCTTCGCCTGACGAGGTGATATCAGAGAGCATATGAATGTAGTCCCGGCCCAGCTTGCCCCAAGAGGCAAGCAGCGGGTTTGGCAGGTTCTGAATGCCCTGCTCATCAAAAAGCTGCGCGGCAGAGGCACTGTCTTTAAACAAGGGCACCGTGCGTTCTTCAAAGAGACGTCGCCGCTGGCGCGTCACAAGCCGCGAAAGCCACCGGTCATCCTGAATGTCGCCCCAGTAATGGCGGCAGGGGTTAGTAAACAGAATATGGATGTCGGTGTGTTTTCCGAGCGCTTTCAGCGCATCCAGATAGACGGGTGGCAAGGCGGAAATACCGCAGATAAATACGCGGGAGGGCAGCCGGGCCGGTCGGTCAGTGCTATTTTCCAGTATGGAGATGAACCGTTGGTAGAGGTTCGCACGGTGCCACTTGGGTTGACCCAGCTTTTCGGTATGCTCCACCAGCGCTTTCCACAGCGGCGCCTGCCAGACCTGCGCCTCCGGCAGACCTTCCACTAACTCACCCGCCTCCCAGCGAGTCAGCCATTCCGGACGATACACTAAATACTGGTCATAGAGATCCGCGGTACGTGATGCCAGCTGGAACAGCTTGCGTTTGTCGGTATCGTCATGCAGGTAGTGGCGCAGCATGGCAAACTCATCATGCGTGAGCATATCTGGCAAAAGCGCCATCAGCTTCCAGCTCATGCTCTGTTTGTTAAACGCGCTCTGCTCCGGGATGTCAGGCAACACGCGGACAAACATCTCCCAGATAAAGCTCGCGGGAAGCGGAAAATCGATATTCGCCGCGATGCCAAATTTACGGGAAAGCGACATCTGCAGCCATTGTGCCATACCGGTGCTCTGCACCAGCACCATTTCAGGCTCAAACGGATCGTCGAGCCGCTCGCGCTCAACGATAAATTCCATCAGCGCTTCCAGCACATCCAGACGATTTGAGTGGTAGACCCTTAACATAGACGCTCCCGACTACTGGCTAACCGGGCAATGCAGACGCGTCATCTCACCGCGTCGACCCAGAGGAGAAATAAGTGTAACCGTGATGCTGACACATCCAGACTGCGTTGTCTGCATCCGGTTTATCTGCCAGCCTGCTGGCAGAGTACCAGCATCCATCTGCGACTGCGTCCAGGCGATGTGCCAGAGCTGACGATACTGGCTAAACAGGGCAAAGCGGGAAGCCAGCGCCCGGTGATAGCCGGACAGCGCCGTTACGATCGCCACCAGCAGCAGCATCGCCAGCAACACATCGACCATGCTGAACCCCTTTTCATTCTTTACGGCAACCGACATAACGCACGCTCCTTTAGCGGGCAAAAATCACTCCAGCCATGAGGTAAAAAGCGTATGTGCCCGTTGACAATCTCCCCGCCACGCCAGAGCAACAGCTCTCCATCTCCAGCGATGAGTAACACCTGCGACTCATTCAGTACACGCAAACAAACACGTTGCGTTTGTCTCTGTTTGCACTGTACATCAGGCTGCAACGACCAGCGCTGAACGCGCCCCCACTCCAGCGCAGACTGCGTGGCTGCCTGCTGCTGGATGGCGCGGCTCTCGTCGCCAACCAGCATGGTAAATGTTATGAGTTGCTGGTTAAGACCGGTCAGGATCAGTGTGCCTAACACCAGTAACAGCAGAACCAGCGTCAGTGAGGCAATCCCATGCTGGCGGCTCACAAGTTAAACCCCGTAACGCCATAGCGAGCCTGGTAAGGGGCAGCGTGCTTATCATTCACCGCGCTGGCGGACAGCTGGAGATATAACGCTGGCGCAAATCCCGGATGCTCATGTTTACGTACCACAAATGTGTGGATCATAAGCCGGGCCGGGTCGGTAAGCTTCTCCCATCCTTTTCCTTCACACCCCGTCGCGCCACGCAGGGTTTCCAGCGCGCCTGATTCCAGACGAAACCCCGTACTTTCGTTATCCGATGCTGAGGTGTCCCAGGTGCCGTTACTGTTTGCATCCCATCGGACAATCACACAGCTTCCCTCCCTGCCGATGGTCAGGCTCTGCCCCTGACAATTACCCGCGCAATATCCCGCGCGCTGTAACTGCTTGCCAATCGCGAACAGGCGTTGCCAGATCTCTTCTTCACGCTCCTGCGCACTGGATTGCAGCAAAACTGCCCGTTGCAGCTCCGGTAAAAAACGCGACGTGCTGAGTAGCAGAATGCTGCTGATCGCCATTGCAATCAGCACCTCTGTGAGTGAGAAGCCGTGCTGGTTCATCGGCATGAGTTTTCCCCTGCAACAGTGCACATCCTGATACGCCCTCCGTTTGAGACGACAATCATCCATTCTCCTGCCCTGCTCTGTACCCGTATCCGCCCTGCCCACGCCGTGTCCCTTAATCCGTAGAATCCTAATGAAGGCGTAACCTCCCTTAGCACGACGTCAGGCCACAACGGTCTGAGCACATACGGGCTGTTGTTCTCACAGCCCTGCACTGCAGAGCTCATCAAACAGGCGCCTCTGTCGTCCTGCTGAAGCGTGATCAGGTGGTCACGGTTGTGACGATTGGCATCGTTTCGCAGAAACACCAGATAGTCGCGGACCTGACAGGCGACCTGCCACAACCTCTGCCGCTGTTGCCAGTTGTCCCAGCCGGCGAGCCCTGTCGCGCTGAGGATAATAACCAGCGAAATGGCAACCAGAGTTTCGATAAGCGTAAAGCCGTGCTCTTTTTTCATGCCGGGAGTGTGGCGAAACGCCGTGAACATGACGAGCCGCAATTCGGGGTTTTACGAGGCGTTATCCAGAGAATGTTATCCGTTGCAGCGCGTTGCACGCCGACTGGATAACGCCTCGGGGAACAGAGTACAGACGAAAAAAAACCGGCGCGTAAATGCGCCGGTTATGTAACGATTTGCTGTATCAGATTGCGACAGGCGCTTTGATGCCCGGATGCGGGTCGTATCCCTCAATCTCGAAGTCGTCAAAGCGGTAATCGAAGATCGATTCCGGTTTACGTTTGATAATCAGCTTCGGCAGTGCACGCGGCTCACGGGTCAGCTGGAGATGCGTCTGTTCCATGTGGTTGCTGTACAGGTGCGTATCCCCACCGGTCCAGACAAAATCGCCCACTTCCAGATCGCACTGCTGGGCCATCATATGTACTAACAGCGCATAGCTGGCGATGTTAAACGGCAGGCCGAGGAAGACATCGCAAGAGCGCTGGTAAAGCTGGCAGGAGAGTTTGCCATCAGCCACATAGAACTGGAAGAACGCATGGCACGGTGCCAGCGCCATTTTATCCAGCTCACCCACGTTCCAGGCAGAAACGATAATACGGCGCGAGTCCGGGTCGTTTTTCAGCTGGTTCATCACGGTGGTGATCTGGTCAATATGGCGGCCATCAGGCGTTGGCCACGCACGCCACTGCTTGCCGTACACCGGGCCCAGATTGCCGTTTTCATCTGCCCATTCGTCCCAGATAGAGACATTGTTTTCGTGCAGATAGGCAACGTTGGTATCGCCTTGCAGGAACCAGAGCAGTTCATGAATGATCGAGCGCAGGTGGCAGCGCTTTGTCGTCACCAGGGGGAAGCCTTCTTGCAGGTTGAAGCGCATCTGGTGGCCAAAAATGGAGAGCGTGCCGGTTCCGGTACGGTCATTTTTCGGCGTGCCCTCGTCGAGCACTTTTTTCATCAATTCAAGATACTGTTTCATGGTTCCTCAGGAAAGTTGTTGCTGTGGACGACGACGATACGCCCAAATCATCATAATGGCACCTGCCACGATCATCGGAATGGAGAGGATTTGCCCCATGCTGATGTACTGTACCCACTCGCCGGTGAACTGCGCATCCGGCTGGCGGAAGAACTCAACGATGATACGGAACGCACCGTAGCCAATCAGGAACAGGCCGGAGACAGCCCCCATCGGGCGCGGTTTGCGGATAAACAGATTCAGGATGATAAACAGCACCACGCCTTCCAGCGCCAGTTCATAGAGCTGAGACATGTGACGCGGCAGAACGCCGTACGTATCAAAAATGGATTGCCATTCAGGATGAGACGGCAGCAGCGCCAGGTCTTCCGCGCGCGAGCCCGGGAACAGCATAGTAAAGGAAACGCTCGGGTCGACACGTCCCCACAGCTCGCCGTTGATAAAGTTGCCCAGACGACCAGCCCCCAGACCAAACGGAATCAATGGCGCGATAAAATCCGATACCTGGAAGAAGTTGCGTTTGGTGCGTTTGGCAAAAATCACCATCACCAGAATCACACCAATCAGGCCGCCATGGAAGGACATCCCCCCGTCCCAGACGCGGAACAGATAGAGCGGATCGTTGAGGAATACCGGGAGGTTATAGAACAGGACATAGCCAATACGCCCACCAAGGAACACACCGAGGAAGCCCGCGTAAAGCAGGTTTTCGACTTCGTTTTTGGTCCAGCCGCTGCCAGGACGACTGGCGCGACGGCCAGCAAGCCACATAGCAAAAATGAAGCCCACCAGGTACATCAGACCGTACCAGTGAAGCGAAACGGGTCCTACTGAGAAAATGACCGGATCAAATTCCGGAAAATGCAGATAACCACTGTTCATCTGTCACCACAAGATGTTGTTATTCCGCTGAAAGTGGACAGCGGTAGAGATGCGCCCCGGCAGTCAGCAGAGGCTCCAAAGTTGCGAATCATAGCACAAGGCGGACGCGGAGGATGCGCCAGAGATGTAAAAGATGTGTATAGAGGATGGTGTGGGATGTTGCCCTCTCCCACGGGGCAGAGGGATCCCCACCGAAAAATTACGCACGGACGGCTCCCTCGCCACCTGAGAGAGGGCTGGGGTGAGGGGGAACATACAGCTCTGGTGGTCATTCTGAGAGCAGCATTATTGCTTCTGTTTATGAACCATTGTGGATCCCTCAGCCTACAGGAAGAGAGAGAAAGACCTCAGCGGCCACCGCGGATCAGGCCGCCCATGCCGCGTCGCTCCATAAACGCTGCGACCTGATGACGCACTTCTGTTGCCAGTTGCGCTTCAAGACTGCGCTCGGCCAGCTCGCGGGCATCCTCGATGTCAATATGGCGCAGCAGGTACTTCACACGTGCGACAGCGCGGCCGTTCATCGACAGATGGCGATACCCCAGGCCGATGAGGATCGCAACGCACATTGAATCCCCGGCCATTTCGCCACACAGCCGCAAATCGATACCGTATTGCTCCGCTTCGCGGGCAATCATCGCCAGCGCCCGAATGATAGCCGGATGCAGGCTGTCATAAATACTGGCAACACGCGTGTTGTTACGATCGACGGCCAGAATATACTGCGTCAGATCGTTGGTTCCGACAGAGATAAAATCGACCCGGTTCGCCAGCTGCGGCAGCATGAAGACCATGGAAGGCACTTCGAGCATCACCCCGATCCGCGGTTTGGGGATCGCGTAACCGATCATCTCTTCGACTTCACGGCCTGCACGTTCGATCAACCGTCGCGCTTCGTCGATCTCATCAATGCTGGTGACCATAGGCAGTAAAATGCTGAGGTTCCCGGTCGCCGCATTCGCGCGCAGCATGGCGCGCACCTGGATCAGGAAGATCTCAGGCTGATCCAGCGTAATGCGGATCCCACGCCAGCCCAGGCACGGGTTTTCTTCACTGATTGGCATATACGGCAGCTGTTTATCCGCCCCAACGTCCAGGGTACGCAGGGTAACCGGCTTGTCGTTAAACATCTGCAACATGCCCTGATACTGCGCAACCTGCTCCTCTTCAGAGGGGAAGCCGCTTTGCAGCATGAACGGGATTTCAGTGCGATATAAGCCGATACCATCAATGCGGCTGCCGAGCTTCTCTTCATGCTCGGGGCTTAAACCTGCATTGAGCATAACTTTGATGCGCTCGCCGCTTTTAAGCTGTGCAGGCAGGTCGACGTCATCTTCCGCCAGCTTGCTTAATTCATTCTCTTCACTGATAAGACGCTGGTATTCCTGGAGCAGGACCGGCTCAGGATCGACCAGGAGCTCACCGCGATAGCCATCCACCACCAGCGTGCGTCGGTGCAGCACCGAGGGCTGAATATCGGCCCCCATAACGGTGGGGATACCCAGGGCACGAACCATAATAGCCGCATGGGAGTTAGCTGCGCCATCGCGCACCACCACACCTGCCAGCCTGTCCTGCGGCAGCTCCGCCAGCGTGGTCGCGGACAATTCATCGGCAACCAGTACAAAGCGTTTTGGCCAGGCATTCGGCCCCTGGATCGTGTCATCAAGGTGGAACAGCAGTCGCTGACCGAGTGTACGTAAATCTCCCGCACGCTCTTTCAGGTAACCGTCTGTCAGTGCGGCAAATTGCTCAGCAAATTTTTCGATGACCTTTTTAACGGCCCATTCCGCTACGGCACCTTTATCAACCTCGGCAAAAAGCTCACGGCGCAGACGCGCATCGGAGAGCAGGTGCGAATAGAGGTCAAAAATGGCCGCCGTCTCTTTTTGCGCCCCGGCGGCAAAGCGTTTGCTGTAACGCCGAAATTCGTTGGCCGCCTCTTCCAGCGCCGCGGTGAGGCGCTCGCGCTCAAGCGTTTCATCCAGCGTTGAGGCTTCGTACACCTGTTCCATCAGCGGCAGGGTGGCGTCCATCCAGCCTTCAGCAATCGCCACGCCAGGCGAGGCCGGCAGCGCACGAATACGCGTGTGACGGTACTGCCCAAACAGGGCGGCAAGCTGAGACTGAGAGAGGATCGCAGCCATCTGCGTGGCTAGCGTCACGAGGAAAGACTCTTCGCTTTCGTCATACTGACGCAGTTCGCGCTGCTGAACGACCAGTACGCCAAGCAGTTGACGACGCTGGATGATCGGTACGCCCAGGAAGGCGCGGAAACGCTCTTCTTTTACGGAGGGAATGTATTTAAAGCTGGGGTGCTTTTGCGCGTCGGCAAGGTTGATGGGTTCAGCCAGTCGCCCCACCAGGCCTACGATACCTTCATCAAAGGCGAGCGTAACGGTACGACCGCGTGGTTTTTTTAAACCACGGGTCGCCATCAGGTAGTAGCAACGTCGGTCATGATCGGCCAGATACACCGAACAGACTTCAGTTTCCATCGCAAGACAGATGTCAGTGACCAGAATATTCAGCGCCTCGTTCAGACGAGGCGCACTGGCCACTTTCTCGACTATTTCTCGCAAGCGGGTGAGCATGATTTGCGTAGCTTAACCTCTTTTACGTCGCCAGGCAGGTGCGCTCTGCGGCTTAGGCGGGATCTCCTGAAGCTGCATGACAACACTTGCGAACTCTTTCATCACCCTACGGTAAACATCGCGTTTAAATGACACGACCTGACGAACAGGATACCAGTAACTCACCCAGCGCCAGCCATCAAACTCCGGCGTACTGCTGGTTTGCATATTGATATCTGAATCGTTGCCCACCAATTGCAACAGAAACCACTTCTGTTTCTGGCCGATACAAACCGGCTTTGTGTCCCAACGCACCAAACGTTTCGGTAACTTGTAACGCAACCAGTTGCGGGTCGAAGCCAGGATGCGAACATCTTTTCGGCTTAAACCGACCTCTTCAAACAGCTCCCGGTACATCGCTTGTTCTGGGGACTCCCCTGGGTTGATCCCGCCTTGCGGAAACTGCCAGGAGTGCTGACCATATCGCCGGGCCCACATCACCTGGCCCTGACGATTACAAATTACTATTCCTACGTTCGGGCGGTAGCCATCGTCATCAATCACCGGACTACCCCAAACTAAATCTGATATATGAATGATTGTTTCACACTACAGGGAGGCGGTAAACCACTCTCTTACAGGCCTGCAACCTAATAACATTTGAATAACTCACAAATATGCGCAGAGTTATAAACAGATAAGCGGCAACAAGGGCAATTTTATTCACCTTTTCTGTGGATATAGTTGTGAAGAAGTGTGGAATTACCGATGAACAACCTGAAGAGCCCCTCGCTACACCGTGTCACCCGCTGAAAACATTCCTATAATTTTCATTTAATTAGCTCTGTTTTTAGCGCCCCTGGAAGGAATTACGTGACGATCATCACACCTATGATCGTTATGCTGATGAAAGATCGAACAGCGTCGGTTTTATCCACAGATTGTGCCAATAAGTTAGGCACAATTTGTGTGAAAATTCGATTTTCGTCGCACGTCAAGGCTGTAAATTGAAACAGTAGTCAGGGTTATTCCCAGTTATCCCACTTTTCTGTGGATAACATGGTGTAAGATCCTGTTTATTGTCAGTGACCAGAATTGAACAACCCGTTTTTCACTTCTGAAAGGATGGTCGCACATAACTAAAAAAACCTAAAAATCATGCACATGGCATATTCGTACAGAAAAAGTTAAACTCTATCCACAGGGGATAGTTTCTTAGTTTATTTTTTAATCAAAAGGTTGCCGTCATGCTTGCGCTCTCACCCATGCTTTCTCCGCCAACAAGCGAAGCCCAGTTGCTTGGGCAGGCACAGCGTCTGGCGGGCTTTTCGCTTGGCGAACTGGCAGCGATGGCAGGGTTGCCGACCCCAAAGGATCTGAAACGAGATAAGGGCTGGATCGGCATGTTGCTTGAGCTGTGGCTGGGGGCTAGTGCGGGGAGTAAACCCGAGCAGGATTTTGCGGCTCTGGGCGTTGAGCTAAAAACCATTCCCATAGACCGTCTGGGAAAGCCCCTTGAAACCACCTTTGTCTGCGTGGCGCCGTTAACCGGGAATACCGGCGTGACGTGGGAAACCAGCCATGTTCGCCATAAACTCAAGCGCGTACTCTGGGTTCCGGTTGAGGGTGAACGCCAGATCCCGCTGGCTGAACGCCGGGTAGGCGCGCCGCTGCTCTGGAGTCCCAATGAAGATGAAGAGCGGCAGTTGAGGCTGGACTGGGAAGAGCTGATGGATATGATCGTCCTTGGGCAGGTAGAGCGCATCACGGCCCGACACGGAGAAGTTTTACAGCTGCGTCCAAAAGCGGCCAACAGCAAAGCCCTCACCGAGGCTATCGGCGCCCAGGGCGAACCGATACTCACGTTGCCGCGCGGCTTTTATCTCAAAAAGAACTTCACAGGTGCGCTGCTGGCTCGCCATTTCTTGCTGAAAACATAGTTTTTTACTCATTTTGCGAACTATCAAACATAATCGACGGGGATTTAAGATTTTCCCCCTTTCTCCTTTCGATATATCAGGTTAATACTACACTATGATTTGATACGAGCCAGGTGAGGACGATAACGATGAAAAAATGGGCAGTGTTGATTTCAGCAGTGGGTTTAGCGTTTGCGGTATCGGGCTGTAGCAGCGATTACGTTATGGCGACGAAAGATGGCCGGATGATCCTGACCGACGGTAAACCTGAAGTCGACGATGATACTGGCCTGGTCAGCTACCATGACCAGCAGGGTAATAAAATGCAGATCAATCGCGACGAAGTTTCGCAGATTATCGAGCGATAAACAGATAAAGGTCAGTGGCTTGCTGGCCTTTTTGATTTTTTTCTTCCCCTTTTGCTTCCCCTCTGCCATGTTTATATTCCTTTGTCGGGAGGTTCCTGACGTGGTCTGTATTTCTAATGAAGGAAGCCGGCTATGCATTATCACCGTATCCCCCACAGCGCTCTGGAAATAAGCCAACTGGGGTTGGGCACGATGACATTTGGTGAACAAAACAGCGAAGCCGATGCCCATGCACAACTCGATTATGCCGTCAGCCAGGGCATTAACCTGATTGATGTTGCTGAGATGTACCCTGTACCGCCTCGTCCGGAAACGCAGGGGCTTACCGAAACCTACGTCGGCAACTGGCTCGCCAAACGCGGGAATCGCGAAAAGCTGGTTGTTGCGTCAAAAGTCAGCGGCCCCGCACGCAACAACGATGCCGGGATCCGTCCAAACCAGATCCTCGATCGCAAAAATATCCGCGCCGCGCTGGATGCCAGCCTGAAGCGCCTGCAAACCGACTATCTCGATCTCTATCAGGTTCACTGGCCGCAGCGCCCCACCAACTGCTTTGGAAAGCTGGGCTATAGCTGGAATGAGAGCGCTCCGGCCGTTACGCTACTGGAAACGCTGGAAGCCCTGGCCGAATGCCAGCGAGCGGGAAAAATCCGCTACATCGGTGTCTCTAACGAAACGGCCTTTGGCGTGATGCGCTATCTGCACCTGGCGGACAAACATGACCTGCCCCGCATCGTCACCATCCAGAACCCATACAGCCTGCTCAACCGCAGCTATGAAGTGGGTCTGGCCGAAGTGACGCAATACGAAGAGGTGGAATTGCTCGCCTATTCATGTCTGGGCTTTGGTACGTTGACAGGGAAATACCTGAACGGCGCGAAACCTGCCGGAGCGCGTAACACTTTGTTCAGCCGCTTTACCCGCTACAGCGGTGAGCAGACACAAAAAGCCGTGGCGGCCTATGTGGATATCGCGAAACGTCACGGTCTTGATCCGGCTCAGATGGCTCTGGCCTTCGTGCGTCGTCAGCCGTTTGTTGCCAGCACTCTGCTGGGCGCAACGACCATGGAACAGCTGAAAACGAATATCGAGAGTTTCCATCTGAATCTAAGTGAAGAGGTATTAGCAGAGATTGAAGCGGTGCATCAGGTATACACCTACCCGGCACCGTGATAAAAGCAAACGGCAACCTGGTTGCCGTTTTTAATGTTTGCGCCCTCTCCCGTAGGAGAAGGCCGTGGTGAGGGCGTCAGGCCGCTCTTATCAACGGCGACGCTGCCAGAGCCATAATCCGGTAATCGCCAGCGCAAACAGCGCACCGAATCCTACGCCAATCCCCACCACCGGCACACCGACTTTAACGGCCAGCGAATAGAGCCCCAGCATTAACAGCATCGCCAGGTTTTCACCGAGATTTTGCACTGCAATGGCATTCCCTGCGCCGACGGTCTGCTTGCCGCGTTCCTGCAACAGCGCATTGAGCGGCACAACGAAAAAGCCCCCCAGAATACCAATCAGGACAAGCAGCGCGTAGGCGGGTAGCAAGGCGTGCTGCAGCGAGAAGATAAGCACCACCACGCCAATCAGGATCCCCGCAGGCATGCAGCGTGCAACGGTCTCAAGCGTCACCAGCTTCGCCGCCGCGCCAGCCCCAACGACAATCCCAATCGCCACCATTGCGTTAAGATAAGTCGGTGTCGCATTGTCAGTAATCCCCAGCGCCACCGGCACCCACAGCACCAGCAGAAAACGCAGCGTGACGCCTGCGCCCCAGAACATGCTGGTGCCCATCAGGGAGAAGCGCGTTTCACCGTTACACCACAGTACGCGGCAGGCGTTGAAGAAACTGCCTGTCATAGGCGTAAAGCGCCAGGATTGCCCCGGGCGTGCCACCGGCAATTTTGGAATAAACAGGTTGGCTACCACCGCCCCGCCATACACCACTGCACACACGCTCAGCGCCGCCAGCACATGCCAGTCCGCCAGCACGCCCCCTGCGACAGAACCGAGCAGGATCGCCGCAATGGTAGAGGACTCCATCAGCCCGTTGGCTTTCACCAGCTTATCGCCGGTCGTGAGTTCCCCCAGGATGCCATACTTCGCCGGGGAGTACGCCGCTGCGCCAATGCCCACCAGCGTGTAGCCGATAAACGGGTTGATACCAAAACAAATACTGGCGGCGCCCAGCAGTTTAAGGCCGTTCGCAAACATCATCACCCGGCCTTTCGGGAAGCTGTCCGCCACCTGCCCAACAAACGGAGCAAAAATAATGTAAGCACCCACAAACACCATCTGCAGAATGGGCTGGCTCCAGTCCGGATAAAACTCGGCCTTCAGCAATGCCAGGGTGGCAAACAGTAACGCATTGTCACCAAAGGCAGAGAGAAACTGGGCGGCAATGACCGCCATCATGCCCTTCGACCAGAGGGAAGTGTTAGTGTGTACTGACTCACGCATTTTGCTGTTCCGCCTCGTCAACCATACCCTTCAGGGTCACGAAATCGGGCTTACCGCTGCCCAGCACCGGAAGCTGCTTCAGGTAACGAATATCGCGCGGTACCGCCAGCTCAGGAATGCCATGTTCACGCGCATGCTGTAGCAACCGGTCGCGTTTTAGTTCGCTGTCGGTGGTGAACAACACCAGTGCTTCGCCTTTGCTGGCATCGCTCTTCACAACCGTAGCATGCAGCTTGTCAGCGGATACCGCTGTCGCCAGCTGCTCAACCATCTCCAGCGAGACCATCTCACCCGCAATTTTGGCGAAGCGTTTTGCCCGGCCCTGGATTTGCACGAAGCCCTGTTCATCGAAACGGACAATATCTCCGGTGTCATACCAACCCGTCTCATTCTCGCCATTGACGTTTTCCGCCGTCGGCACTTCCAGCACGCCCGGATTTTCCACGCGCAGATAACCGTTCATCACGTTTGGCCCCTTGAGTTGCAGACGGCCACCGTCCTCAATGCCAGGTACCGCCAGCAGACGCGCATCCATTCCCGGCAAAATACGGCCCACCGTCCCCGGCTTCGCCGCCATCGGCACGTTGATCGAGACCACCGGCGCGCATTCGGTAACGCCATAGCCTTCAAGAATGCGCAGACCAAACTTGTCCTGCCAAATCTGGCGCGTGCTCTCCTGCAGTTTTTCCGCCCCGGCCACCACATAGCGCACGCGGTAAAAGTCATACGGATTGGCAAAGCGCGCGTAATTACCGAGGAAGGTTGAGGTGCCAAACAGCACGGTGCAGTTACGGTCATACACCAGCTCCGGCACAATGCGATAATGGAGCGGGCTTGGGTAAAGGAACACTTCGGCACCGGTCAACAGCGGGGTAAAAAGCCCCACCGTCAGGCCAAAGGAGTGGAACAGCGGCAGCGCCGACATGAACCGGTCATTGGCGGTAAAGTCAGCAATACTTTTAATCTGCTCCACGTTTGCCAGAATGCTCTTGTGACTGTGAACCACCCCTTTCGGGTTTCCCTCTGAGCCAGAGGTAAAGAGGATAATGGCGTCATCTTCCGGCTGCTGTTTGACCTGGGCCAGACGCGGCATCAGCAGGTGAGCGAAAATCCACAGCTTGTCACCCGTCGTCACGTCTGCTTTCAGATCTTCCAGGAAGACCCAGCGTACCTGCGTCAGCTGCTCCGGCAGGTGCCACAGCTTGCCTTTGTCGAGGAACTGGCGCGAGGTGAAAACGGTATTGATTTGAGCCGCGGTGATGGCGCTGGTCAGCCCTTTTACGCCCGCCGTGTAGTTCATCATCGCCGGGATACGGCCCCGGGAAACCGCACCAAAAATCACCGCCGCGCTGATCCCGGCGTTAGGCAGCATCAGGCCAATCTTCTCGCCTTTCTGGCTGTATTTCTCAAGGATACGTCCCACGAACAGGGTTTTGGTCAGCAGCTTGCGATAGGTGTCCGGGGTGAAGTTAATGTCTTCAATGCAGTTTTTCTTCGCGCCATAGCGGTACTGCGCCGACAGCAGAGATTCATAGAGCGTTTCGCGCGGGCGGACGGCCATCCGCGCTTCCATCATGATCTGGTGCAGCATTTCACCGGCGATTTTACGGCGGTCGCGCGCACGCGGCGCGTCGGGCATCGGTAATGAGGTTGGCGGCAGAATATGCAGGGTAATTTTCGGGAACAGGCGCTGCTTCACTAACCCTTTCAGACGGCTGAAATGGGTGAGCTCCGCCCCTTCAATACGAAGTGGCACAACGGTCGCTTTTGACTTCGCCGCCACAAACCCTGCCCCGTCGTAGATTTTCATCAGCGAGCCGGTGACCGAGATCCGCCCTTCCGGGAAAATCACCACCGGACGTCCCTGCTCAACCAGACGTACCAGATGTTTAATCATCATCGGTTTTGTCGGGTCGAGCGGCACAAAATCAATCAGCGGGGTGAGCCAGCGCATGTACCACTGCTGACTAATAGAGGTATAGACCGCAAACACCGGGCGCACAGGCAGAAACAGCGCCAGCAGGATGCCGTCGATAAAGGAAACATGGTTTGGTGTGATAAGTACACGCTCGCCGCGGAGCGCCGTTGCATCGCCCGTTAAACGGACGCGAAAGAGGATACGGAACAGTGTGCGAAAGAACCCAAAAAGCATCTCAACTCCCTTTGCCAGCCAGTGTGAAGGGTTAGTAAATGGTGGCAGATTACACGAGAAGTGGTACAGGAGCGACAGCAAAAATAGAGGCGAAAAAAAACCTGCGCATCCGCGCAGGTTGGTGCAAGAGATGAGTACGAAACCGTACTAAGAAATCTCACCAATCAATACCTCTGGGATCTCAACTTTATCAATGTCGTCTTCTTTCCCGCTATCGGACAATCGCAACAGCCTGAGGCAAAGTGTAACTAAAGGTTCAGATTGACATTATTCCGACATGTCTGGCCGTGTAACGATTACACCGCCGGGGTTGTGCTGCGTCACGTTTGTGGAGAGGGAAAGTGCGCCCCCCTTGAATGCACGGCGCTTTTCCGCAACACTTATTGGCGTGTAAACGCTTACCCCCACTAAGAAGGTAATGAATGGCGACAATAAAGGATGTGGCCCGTCTGGCAGGTGTTTCCGTCGCGACCGTGTCGCGCGTGATCAACGACTCCCCAAAAGCCAGTGACGCATCACGCCAGGCGGTGCAAAACGCCATGGAATCTTTGAACTACCATCCTAATGCTAACGCCCGTGCGCTCGCTCAACAGTCAACCGAAACCATCGGGCTGGTTGTGGGTGATGTCTCTGACCCCTTTTTCGGCGCCATGGTGAAAGCGGTTGAGCAGGTTTCTTATCAGACCGGGAATTTTTTGCTGATCGGCAATGGCTATCACAATGAACAAAAAGAACGCCAGGCTATCGAGCAACTGATCCGCCACCGCTGCGCGGCGCTGGTTGTCCATGCCAAAATGATCCCCGACGCCGAACTCATTCATCTGATGAAGCAGATCCCCGGCATGGTGATCATCAACCGGATTATTCCCGGGTTTGAGAAACGCTGCGTGGCGCTCGACGACCGCTACGGTGCCTGGCTTGCCACCCGCCATCTGATTCAACAGGGTCACACCCGCATTGGTTATCTCTGCTCAAACCACCCCATTTCCGATGCCGAAGATCGCCTGCAGGGGTATTACGATGCCCTGCGCGAAAACGGTCTGCCGTGCAATGACCGGCTGGTGGCTTACGGTGAACCCGACGAGAGCGGCGGCGAACAGGCAATGACAGAGCTGTTAGGACGTGGAAGGAACTTCACCGCTGTCGCCAGCTATAACGACTCAATGGCAGCCGGAGCTATGGGGGTGTTAAATGACAACGGGATTGAGGTGCCGGGAGAAATTTCCCTTATTGGCTTCGATGATGTGCTGGTCTCCCGCTACGTGCGCCCTCGCCTGACCACCGTCCGCTACCCCATTATCACCATGGCCACGCAGGCGGCCGAGCTGGCGTTAGCACTCGCCGAGCAGCGTCAGCCACCGGAAATCACCCACCTGTTTAGTCCAACGTTAGTGCGCCGTCACTCTGTTGGGGCACCCGCCGAAGCCCCGGACGAATAGCGATAGAGATGTACCGTTTTGTCCGGGTACTCCAGCGCATCGCCGATATACTGCCAGCCGTAACGTTCGTAGAAGTCACGGCAGGCAGACCAGAGATGCAACGTGTCATACCCGGCCTGTGCGGCATAGTGGATAACATGCTTTTGCAGCAGCCCCGCCAGCCCCTTGCCTCGCGCCGCGTCATCCACATACAGGGCTGCCAGCCAGGGGCAAAGATCCTGTCGGGTGATCAGATCGCAGCGCCAGAGCCCTACGGTGCCTACAAGCTGTTCGTTCTCCAGGGCAATAAAGGTCAGCGGTAATGCGCCCGGCGTCTGACTGTGCTCAACAATACTGTGGAAAAACGCCCGGGGCAGACCGTCGCCAAAGGCCTGCCAGATCCAGTCGGTCACCTGCTCCGCATACTGCGGTGCGGCGTAGAGCGGCAGAATAGTCATACCAGCTTCCCCTGGAAAATAGGCACAGATTCAAAGAGATAGCCGTCAAAGTCCGGCGCGTCTTCGTCTGAGAGTTCAAGTAAGCTTTTTTTCACGTTTTCCAGATGCTGGAACATTGCCTGCCAGGCGCCCATGACGTCACGGCGGCGCAGCGCGGCCAGGATGGTTTGCCGGTCACCCAGCCATTTCAGGCGGTACGCGCGGCTGGCGATGTGGCCATTAAACTGCTGCCACAGCGGACTGCTGTCCATGTGATGCCAGATACTCTCCACCGTCGCCAGCAGCATCTGATTTTGCGTCGCGCCCGCCAGGACCAGATGGAACATCTTATTGTTGTCCTGACTATTATCGTCGGCGGCAATCGCGCGTTGCTCCTGCTCGATAATACGGCGCAGATTGTCGATGTCTGCACGGGTCGCCATTTTGGCGGCAAACGCGGCAATATTGCTTTCGAGGAGCTGACGGGCCTGTAAAATCTCAAACGGCCCCACGTCGCTATTGAGAAAACGCTCTTCTTCGTTTTCATGCTCTTCGGGGATGCGCATCACATAAACACCGGAGCCCTGGCGAATATCCACCGTGCCCTGCAACTCCAGCATCAGTAAGGCCTCACGCACGATGGTGCGGCTTACGCCGTACTTCTCGGCAATATTGCGCTCAGGAGGAAGGCGCGAACCAACGGGATAGTGCCCCTGGATAATCTGCGCCCGTAAATCCTCGCCAATTTCCTGGTACTGTTTTTTTTCCGGCAGGATGACAGCCTTATCCACGTTTTCACCTGTTTTTTCAGTTAATGCGCAGACCGGGCGTCCTCCCGGCCAGTTTGTGCGCTATTTTACCAGAACCGGCATGCTTTTCGCCTACTTCCATTCATCATCAACCTGAAGCGTGAGCCTCCGCGTATCGCGTAGCTGCCGGAACCAGGAGGCTGATTTTTTTGCTCGTCTGGCACGCTGGTTATCCAGATCGATCTCAATCAACCCGTAGCGGTTTTTAAACGCGTTCATCGGCGAGACGTTGTCGGTAAATGCCCACAGCATATAGCCATGGCAGTTCGCCCCCTCCTCCCGCGCCAGCAGCGTGTAGTAGAGGTGTTCGCTGATGAAATCGATGCGGTAAGTGTCGTCGATAATCCCATCGCGATTGCGAAATTGCGCTTCGTTTTCCACTCCCATTCCGCTTTCCGCCACGAACCAGTCGATATTGCGATAGTCTTTTTTAATCCGCATCGCCATGTCGTAAATAATGCGCGGGTAGATCTCCCAGCCGCGGGAGCGGTTCATGCGCCGCCCCGGCAGTTCAAACGGCTCGTAGTAGTATGCCGGGTGGAATGGCGTGTCCGGATGCCAGGCGCGGGAAGGTGCCTTCACACGGTGCGGGTAGTAGAGGTTAATCCCCAGTTCGTCGACGGTGTTATCCGCAATCAGCGCCAACTCGTCCGCAGTGTACTCCCACTCAACCTGATGCTGCTCCAGCAGGGTAAAGAGCTCTGCGGGATAGCGCCCGTGTACCAGCGGGTCGAGGAAGACGCGGTTGTAGAACAGATCGTACATCTCAGCGGCCCGCAGGTCATGCGGGGCGCGGGAGCGGGGATAGGTCACCTCCGGGTTGAGAATACAGCCCACAGAACCGCGATAGCCTTTCTCGCGAAACAGCTTCACCACCTTTGCCGTCGCCAGCACCTTATGGTGATTCCACTGCATCCACGTGCCGGTGTTCTGCTCATACGGCCAACGCAGCGCGTCCAGATAGACGCGGGTCTGGACGACAATCGGCTCGTTGAAGGTAAACCAGCGGGTCACTTTACCGTGGTAGCGTGCAAAGACCTTTTCCGCATAGCGGACAAACAGCTCAACCACATGCTTTGACGCCCAGCCGCCGTAAGTATCCAGCAGCACGCCCGGCAGTTCGTAATGTTCGAGGCAGATCATCGGCTCAATGCCCTGACGGTGCATCTCATCGAACAGCGCGTCGTAGTAGGCAGCGTACTCTTCATCCACCGTCGCGTTTTCGTAGTCGGTTAAAAAGCGTGACCAGTTGATCGAGGTGCGGTAGTGCGTCAGCCCCGCCTGCTTCATCAGGGCCACATCCTCGCGAAAACGGTTGATAAAATCGGTCGCCACCGCCGGGCCATAGCCGTTGTGCCAGACGTGACGGTCATTCTTGTACCAGAGATCGATCCATGAATCCTGCCCCGGCTTTTTACCGCTCCAGCCTTCTGTCTGCCAGGCCGATGCGGCCGCGCCGAGAATAAAATCCTGCGGTATGGCTATCTGTTTTGTGCTCATCGCATCCTCACGGGTTGTCAGTGGCCTGCTGCAGCGCGGCCTGCTCTGCGCGGCGTGAAGCGATTTTCACAAACGGCAGATAGATAATGACGGCAGTCACAATGCAGATGAGCTGGGTGATCACCGCCCCCATCGAACCTGCCGTAGAGAGCCAGGCGTTGATCAGCGGCGGCGTCGTCCACGGCACCATCACCACCGCTTTACCGGCAAACCCGGTCACGGTGGCGAAGTAGCCGATGGAGCCCGTCACCAGTGGAGTGATAATGAAGGGAATGGCGAGGATCGGGTTAAGCATGATTGGCATACCGAAGATCACCGGCTCGTTGATATTAAAAATCCCCGGGCCGATGGAAAGCTTGGCGATCTCTTTCATCTCTTTGCGTTTGGTGGCAATCATCACCGCGATCAGCAGGCCGATAGTCAGGCCCGAACCGCCGATGCTCATATATACATCCCAGAACGGCATGGTGATGATGTTCGGCACCTCTTTACCCTGCTCAAACGCGCTCATGTTGACGGTGATCGCCCCCAGCAGCAGCGGCTCGCGGATCGGCTTGATCATCTGGTTGCCGTGGATACCAATCACCCAGAAAAGCTGTGCAACGAACATCAGCAGCAGGATCCCAGGCAGACTTTGCACCACCCGCTCCAGCGGCTGTTGCACCACCTGATACACCGCGTCGTAGAGATACATCCCGGTGATCTGATGAAACACAAACCCCAGCGTGGCAATGGCAGTGGTGGTAATAATCGCCGGGATCAGCGCGGAGAACGACGCGGCCACGTTAGGCGGCACGGTGTCCGGCATTCGGATCTTCAGCCCCGGGCGGTTCTCCAGCCAGCAGTAGATTTCAACGGACAGAATGGCGATAAACATGCCGAGGAACAGGCTGCGGGTATCTGAGAACTGGCGCAGCAGCACGTCTTTCACCACGTGCATTTCGCCATCCACCAGCATCTCCACGGTGGTGGGCGTCACGCAAATAAAGCAAATCACCGCCAGCAGCCCCGGGAAAAGGGATTTGATACCGTTGATGCGCCCCAGCTCAATGCCAATCAGGAATACCGCGCCAATGTTGAGGAAGTTCAGCGTAGCGTAATTCAGCGCGCTGGTGATCGGCTTTAGCGCGGCGAGGAACGACAGCGACGAGAAGCTCGCCAGGCCGTTTTTCGGATCCAGCACCATATTGGAGATCAGCACAGAGAACGCCCCAACGATGATGACCGGCATTAAGGTAATGAAGGCTGACTTGATCGCCATGATATAGCGATAACTGTTGAATTTAGTGGCGAAACTGCCCAGAGCGTCGATCAGTTTTTCCTGCAATGCCATAGGGTATTACCTCAGTAAAAGGGCTTTTATTGAATAAGGTGTACAGCCGGATACTATTGGCATACCAAAAATAGCTTTATGAGGGTAATGGTTCTGTGATTAAGCTCTCAACACCACCAGCGGTATTCCAGATCGTGATTTATGACCAATTTGGTATACCAATTGCAGCAATTTCTTCGGTTCTGACAGATCGTTACTGAAAAGCGTGATCGTGATGGGCGTTTTGCCCTTCCCGCGTCGCTTATGCGCCGGATGGTCTGTGTTAAACTGCAGATCGTTACGTGGAATCAGGAATGTCTAATGGCAACAATGCTGGATGTCTCACTGCGCGCAGGTGTATCAAAAGCCACGGTATCGCGCGTGCTGAACGGCACAGGTCAGGTCAAAGAGAGCACGCGTCAGCAGGTGTTCGCGGCAATGGAAGAGCTGGGGTATCGCCCGAATTTTCTCGCGCGTTCGCTGGCTAACCAGACCAGCAACAGCATTGGTCTGGTGGTCTCGACCTTCGATGGCTTTTACTTTGGCCGCCTCCTTCAGCAGGCCTCCCGGCAGACCGAAACGCACGGGAAGCAGCTGATCGTCACCGATGGTCATGACGCGCCGGAACAGGAAGAACAGGCGGTACAGATGCTGGCCGATCGCAAGTGTGACGCCATTGTGCTCTACACGCGCTACATGAGCGAAAAAGCGATCATGAAGTTGATCCACTCCGTGCAAACCCCGCTGGTGGTCATCAACCGGGAAGTCAGCCAGGCTCCCGATCGCTGCGTCTTCTTCGAACAGCAGGATGCCGCCTTTAAGGCCGTGGATTACCTGATAAACCAGGGCCACCGGGAGATCGCCTGTATTACCGTCCCTATCCACACCCCTACCGGTAAAGCCCGCCTGATGGGCTACCGTAAAGCGCTGGAAAAGCACGGCATTCGTCTGGATGAACGGCGGATTAAGTACGGCGATGCGGGCATGACGCGGGGGTATGAGCTATGCAGGGAGTTGATTGCCGACGGTGTGCCGTTTAGCGCCCTGTTTGCCTGTAACGATGATATGGCGCTGGGAGCCTCCAAAGCCTTGCACCAGGCAGGGCTGAAGATCCCGCAGGATATTTCACTGTTTGGCTTTGACGATGCGCCCAGCGCAAAATGGCTCGAGCCTGCGCTCTCATCGGTCTATCTGCCGATAGATAATATGATTGTCACGGCCATCGACCAGGCGATCCGGCTGGCAAAAAACCAGCCGGTAGAAGCGATCCCGCCGTTTACCGGTACGCTGGTACTACGCGACTCGGTAACCAAGGGGCCATATTTTACTCAGACGAGTTCCAGCGCCAGCAGCTCCTGAATGGTCTGGCGGCGACGGATCAGCCGCGCCTTGCCGTTATCAAACAGCACTTCCGGCAGCAGCGGGCGGCTATTGTAGTTAGAAGACATCGACGCCCCATAAGCGCCGGTATCGTGCAGCACCAGATAATCCCCGGGTTTCACCTCCGGCAGCGCGCGGGTTTCTACTTTACCCCCTTCCTGCTGGGTAAAGACATCGCCCGATTCACACAGCGGGCCTGCGACAACCGTATCAATACGTGGGGCATCGGTTAAATCGCGGCCATCGGCGGCGAGCGCTGAAATATGGTGGTAGCTGCCATACATGGACGGACGCATCAGGTCATTAAAGCCCGCATCAATCAGCACGAAGTGTCGCGATCCCATCTCTTTCACGCTACGCACCTGAGCAACCAGCACGCCAGATTCCGCCACCAGGAAACGACCCGGTTCAATTTCGAGCTTCACCGGATGCCCCACATGCGCGGCAACTTTGTCGCGGGCGGCGCTCCACAGGCCGTAATAGTGATCGGTATCGATCGCCTCTTCCCCTTCACGATAAGGAATCGAAAGGCCGCCACCGGCGGAGATCGCCTCCAGATCCTGCCCAAAGTCGATAACCTGACGCACCATCGCGCCGCACACCTGTTCCAGGTGACCGTAATCCACGCCCGAACCAATGTGCATATGAATGCCCACCAGCTTCAGGTTGTAACGCTGTAATACCTCAAGGGCGGCGGGCATATCGGCATACCAGATGCCGTGTTTACTGTTTTCACCGCCAGTGTTGGTTTTCTGGCTGTGACCATGGCCAAAACCGGGGTTCACACGTAGCCAGACGCGGTGGCCGGGAGAAACCTGTCCAAGCTGTTCCAGCATATCCACAGACCCGGCATTAACCGGGATCTGCAGTTCATGCACGCGGGCAAGCGTCGCGTCGTCGATCAGATCCGCAGTAAAGACAATTGCGTCAGGATCGGTTTTAGGATCGAAGCCAGCCGCCAGCGCGCGCTCGATTTCACCCAGCGACACGGAGTCAACCTTCACGCCCTGCTCGCGCATCAGGCGCAGGATATGGATATTGGAGCACGCCTTCTGGGCAAAACGCACCACGTCAAACTGATGCAGCGCGGCAATCTTCTCGCGAACGATTTGCGCATCGTAGACCCATACCGGGCAGCCAAACTCGGCAGGCAGGCGCAGCAGGTTGTCGGCATTTAAATCGGTGTCAGTCTGGTTAAGCGGGCGTGGCATGGTCTTCTCCGGGTGGTCATCTTTTTTATGATTACGCCACAGCAGAAAGAGAATAAAAAATATCGTTTTATCGCGAGTCTATGCAAAAATGATATGGACAGTCCTTCGCTTTCAGGTGCCCTATGCCCGCCGTCAACTTACGCCATATTGAGATTTTTCACGCCGTGATGACCGCCGGCAACCTCACCGAAGCCGCGCAGATGCTGCACACCTCGCAGCCTACGGTAAGCCGCGAGCTGGCACGGTTCGAGAAAGTGCTGGGACTGAAACTGTTTGAACGCACCCGGGGCCGGCTGCACCCAACGGTACAAGGGCTGCGTCTGTTCGAGGAAGTGCAGCGCTCGTGGTATGGGCTGGACAGAATTGTCAGTGCGGCGGAAAGCCTGCGCGAGTTTCGTCAGGGCGAACTGTCGATTGTCTGCCTGCCCGTCTTTTCACAATCCTTTTTACCGACGCTGCTGCAGCCTTTTCTGGCCCGTTATCCAGAGGTCAGTCTCACTATCGTGCCGCAGGAATCTCCGCTGCTGGAAGAGTGGCTTTCAGCGCAGCGTCACGACCTGGGGTTAACCGAAACCCTCACTACCCCAGCAGGTACAGAGCGCACGGAACTGCTCACGCTGGATGAGGTTTGCGTGCTTCCTGCCGGGCACCGGCTTGCCAGTAAAGCAATACTGACCCCCGCTGATTTCCACGGGGAAAATTACATTAGCCTGTCGCAGACCGACAGCTATCGACAGCTGCTGGACACGCTGTTTGCCGAACATCAGGTAAAACGCCGGATGGTGGTGGAAACGCACAGCGCGGCCTCGATATGCGCGATGGTACGTGCCGGGGTAGGCGTAGCCGTGGTTAACCCGCTTACAGCGCTGGACTACGCCGGGAGCGAGATTGTGATTCGCCCGTTTAGCCTCTCCGTCCCGTTTACCGTCAGCCTGATCCGCCCCCTGCATCGCCCGGCGTCGGCACTGGTAGATGCCTTTACCGGGCATTTGATTGAGCATGCGCGTGAGGTGGCGCTTCGCTTACCTGACCGGCAAAATCCGTTATGACAGCATAAACTCCACCGCATCAGCAGCGTGAATGGCGGCAGTGTCGAATACCGGGATCGGGCTTCGCTCAGCCGGTACCAGCAGGCCGATCTCGGTACAGCCGAAGATCACCCCTTCTGCCCCCTGCCGGGCAAGTTGTTCAATCACGCTGACGTAATACGTCCGGGAAGACTCACTGAAGGTGCCGAGGCAAAGCTCATCAAAAATAATCTGATTAATGCGCGCCCGGTCGGCGTCATCCGGGATCAGGCTTTCGATACCAAACTCACTGCTCAACCGGCCACGGTAAAAATCCTGCTCCATGGTGTAGCGCGTTCCCAGCAGCGCCACGCGACGCATCCCCGCCGCGCCAATCGCGCGCCCTGTTGCATCCGCAATATGCAAAAACGGCAGCGGGCAACGCGCTTCAATGTGCGAAGCGACTTTATGCATCGTGTTGGTACAGAGCAAAATCCCTTCGGCACCGGCACGCTGAAGCCCGAGTGCCGCCTGCGCCAGTATCTCTCCGGCTTTGTCCCATTCACCGCTCGACTGGCACGCTTCAATCTCATGGAAGTCCACGCTGTGCAGCAGCAGACTGGCAGAATGCAGTCCCCCGAGGCGCTGCTTCACCCCTTCATTAATTAAACGATAGTAGGGAATGGTCGATTCCCAGCTCATGCCACCCAGCAGGCCGATTGTTTTCATTATCCCTCCTTCTCTGTTTATCTCAGTGAAGCAAACTTGTGATCGCGTTTCCAGTTCTTTGTCGCGCCGTTTCTTTTTAAAAAGAGGTGATATAAATTAAATGAAACAATATTTCATTTTATGATGAGGGAAGGCATGTTTATTTTCCACAACGAGACCACGCTTGACGATCTGGGTAACGGCGTAACCCGTCGGATCCTGGCCCACAGCGGTAAGATGATGGCGGTTGAAGTGAATTTCGCCCAGGGCGCTATTGGCCCGATGCATAGCCATCCGCATGAACAGCTAACCTATGTGCTGTCCGGTGAGTTCGAATTCACCATTGGTGAAGAGAGGCATATTGTCAGGGCCGGCGATACGCTCTACAAAGCGCCACACGTCATGCACGGCTGCGTATGTCTTCAACCCGGCACCCTGCTGGATACCTTTACCCCCGTACGGGAAGATTTTCTACAATAAAAAAGGGCGCTGATTTCAGCGCCCTTTTTCTCTGCGTCAGTTATTCCGCTACCGGCTCTGGCAGCGGGTTACGGCTAAGCATTGCTTCACGAAGCAATACGCTACCGCAGGCGAACAGCCCACCCAGGATCCCCGCCAGCATGACAATCAACGCTTTCCCCGGGCCATCTTTTTTCACCGGCATGGAAGGCGAAAGCTGATACTTGAAGGGCTCCAGTTTAACGTCTTCAACGGAGAGTTTTTTCAGCTGCGCCAGATAATATTCACGGTTCTGGAAGTCTGCATTCAGCTCAGACACATCCTTAAGATTTTTCTCAATCTGCAATTTCTGCGCGATACCGTCAGCGCCGAGGGCAACGGAGTAATCCGGATCGTCTTTTACGGCCTGTCCGTTGCTGTAGACAGGTTTCTTAATGCCCGCCGCGTTAGCCACTTCCAGCGAATAGTTAAGACGCTGCAGATTGGTGTTGTGAATATTGGTCAGACGCACCCGATCCAGATCCAGCTGCTGCTCTACCACCTTCGTTTTCAGGGCGAGCTGGTTACGGATATTCAGCATGATCTCTTGCTCGACAATCGCGGCAATATACTTGATATACCCTTCCAGAACGGTTTGCGCATCTCCCGCCGTGGGGGCGGTGAAGCTGAGCGTCCAGGAGACGTAAGGCGCTTTATCCGCGTCTTTTACCTGAGTGTTATCAATCGCTTTCATCTTCTCAGAGATATTGACCACCGCACGATGCAGCTCCAGCGGATCCACGTTTGTCCCCTCAAGCTGTGACATAACGTAAGGGGAGGATTTCATATACTCTTCAAGCAATGACTGCGACTGAAACTTTTTGATAAACAGTCCAAACACTTCATCACGGGACACTTTTACGTCCACATCCAGAACCTGGAGTGCCACCATCATCTGGCGCAGCGGGTTCCACTGCGTCTGTTCGGCAGGCGTGATCACCGCTTTACTGGTCCATTTCTGCGGCAGTAAAAAGGCAATCGCCAGTCCGGCCAGCGCAAACGCGAACGCAATTGCGATGATGCGTTTTTTGGCGGCAAGCAGGATGTCTAACAGCCCCAAAAGGTCGATTTCTTTAGTGCTGACAGCCGGGGTGGCATAAGAAGGAAAATCGAGGTCCGTGTTTTTTTTGAAATCCATCGCTGACATAGACGTTCTTCTGTTAAGAGTGCAGGTAATTTCTGCCTCGTGAGTTCAAGTGGTCCGATGATACAAGAAAGTAAGAATAATCTGAACGCGATATTGATCTATCTGTGTACTGGCTATCAAAGTTGGTAGTTAGTACCTTTCCGGTATTATTGTTATTAATCATCCGCTTTTCTTTCTGCTTACATGCAAGACCTGCCTTGATCGCCAGAAATAGCGGCAAAATGCCACCCTCCTCACTTTATTGAAACAGCGTTTCGATGCTGATCACATTTCCATCATTAAGCGAATGACGCGGGAAAAAATAGCCATAATATAAAATAAAACACTGTTTTATTATTCGAAAACTACGGTTCGGATGTCATGAAACTCATACCGTCATTTCACCCACTGATTGCCAGGTAGGTCTGTATGAATGAAAACAAGCTGCTGGGGCTCGCATGGATATCACCCTACATTATTGGGTTGATACTCTTTACGGCTTTCCCCTTCGTCTCATCGTTTTTCCTCAGTTTTACGGATTACGATTTGATGAGCCCACCGGTGTTTAACGGCATCGAAAACTATCGCTATATGTTTACTGAAGACACGCTCTTCTGGACATCAATGGGTGTCACGTTCGCGTATGTATTTTTGACCATTCCGCTGAAGCTCGCGTTTGCATTAGGGATTGCGTTTGTTCTCAACTTCAAATTACGCGGGATCGGCTTTTTCCGTACCGCTTACTATATTCCGTCGATCCTCGGCAGCTCCGTGGCGATTGCTGTGTTGTGGCGCGCCTTATTTGCGATAGATGGTCTGCTGAACAGCTTTATTGGCGTATTTGGCTTCGACCCGGTGAACTGGCTGGGTGAGCCCTCTCTGGCGCTGATGTCCGTGACCCTGCTGCGCGTCTGGCAGTTCGGCTCCGCGATGGTCATCTTCCTGGCGGCGCTGCAAAACGTTCCGCAGTCTCAGTATGAAGCGGCAATGATCGACGGCGCGTCCAGATGGCAAATGTTCATGAAAGTGACCGTGCCGCTGATTACGCCGGTGATTTTCTTCAACTTCATCATGCAAACCACTCAGGCATTCCAGGAATTTACCGGGCCGTACGTCATTACCGGCGGCGGGCCAACCTACTCGACCTATCTGTTCTCGCTCTACATCTACGACACGGCGTTCAAATATTTCGATATGGGTTATGGCGCGGCGCTGGCGTGGATCCTGTTCCTGGTGGTGGCCGTCTTTGCCGGTATCGCCTTTAAGTCGTCGAAATACTGGGTGTTCTACTCCGCCGATAAAGGAGGCAAAAATGGCTGATATTCAACACCTTTCCTCGGCAAGAAGCGTCGCCGAACGCGAGGTTGCCCGTACGCAGCGCAGAGAGAAAATCAACGCCACCGTTCGCTATACGATCCTGCTGTTTGTCGGCCTGCTGATGCTCTACCCGCTGGTGTGGATGTTCTCGGCGTCGTTCAAGCCGAACCACGAGATCTTCACTACCCTGAGCCTGTGGCCGGCACATGCCACCTGGGACGGGTTTATCAACGGCTGGAAGACCGGGACCGAGTACACCTTCGGCCATTACATGCTGAACACCTTTAAGTACGTGATCCCCAAAGTGATCCTGACCATTATCTCCTCCACCATTGTGGCGTATGGTTTTGCCCGCTTTGAGATCCCGTGGAAAAAATTCTGGTTCGCCACGCTCATCACCACCATGCTGCTGCCCAGCACCGTGCTGTTGATTCCGCAGTACCTGATGTTCCGTGAAATGGGCATGTTGAACAGCTACATGCCGCTGTACCTGCCGCTGGCCTTCGCCACGCAGGGGTTCTTCGTCTTTATGCTGATCCAGTTCCTGCGCGGCGTGCCGCGTGACATGGAAGAGGCGGCGCAAATCGACGGCTGTAACTCCCTTCAGGTGCTGTGGTACGTGGTGGTGCCGATCCTGAAACCGGCCATTATCTCCGTCGCCCTGTTCCAGTTCATGTGGTCAATGAATGACTTTATCGGGCCACTGATTTACGTCTACAGCGTGGATAAATACCCGATTGCACTGGCGCTGAAAATGTCCATCGACGTTACCGAAGGTGCGCCGTGGAACGAAATTCTGGCAATGGCGAGCATCTCCATTCTGCCATCCATCATTGTGTTCTTCCTGGCCCAACGCTACTTCGTGCAGGGCGTCTCCAGCAGCGGAATTAAAGGTTAAGAGGGAAATATCATGGCTGAAGTTGTCTTCAATAAACTGGAAAAGGTTTACTCCAACGGCTTCAAAGCCGTACATGCTATCGACCTGAAGATCGCCGAGGGGGAGTTTATGGTGATCGTCGGTCCATCCGGCTGTGCCAAGTCCACCACCCTTCGCATGCTGGCGGGGCTGGAAACCATCAGCGGCGGTGAAGTGCGGATCGGCGATAAGATCGTGAACAACCTCGCACCGAAGGAGCGCGGCATTGCGATGGTGTTCCAGAACTACGCGCTCTACCCGCACATGACGGTGCGCGAAAATCTGGCCTTTGGTCTTAAGCTGAGCAAACTGCCGAAAGAGCAAATTGAGTCGCAGGTAAACGAAGCGGCCAAAATCCTGGAGCTGGAGTCGCTGCTTGACCGCCTGCCGCGTCAGCTTTCCGGTGGACAGGCCCAGCGAGTCGCGGTTGGCCGCGCGATTGTGAAAAAGCCGGACGTGTTTCTCTTTGACGAACCGCTGTCAAACCTTGATGCCAAGCTCCGTGCCTCGATGCGTATTCGTATTTCAGATCTGCATAAGCAGCTGAAGCAGTCCGGTAAACCGGCCACCACCGTCTACGTCACGCATGACCAGACCGAAGCGATGACCATGGGCGACCGTATTTGTGTAATGAAGCTGGGCCACATCATGCAGGTCGATACCCCGGATAACCTCTACCACAAGCCCAACAACATGTTCGTCGCGGGATTCATCGGTGCACCGGAGATGAACATTCGTAAAAGCCAGTTGGTGGAAAAAGCCGGGCAACTGCACATCACCCTCGGCAATGAAACCATGCCGCTCAATGCGCAAACGCAGGAAAAAGTCGCTGCTTACGCCGGTCAGGACGTGTTCTACGGCGTGCGCCCGGAATTTGTGTCGATCTCAGACTCGCCTTTCCCGGATGGGTGCAGCGGCGAAATGGTGCGCGTGGAGAACATGGGCCACGAATTCTTTGTGTACCTGAAGGTAGCGGACAACGAACTGACCGCCAGAATCCCTTCGGAAGAGGCTAAGCCGATGATTGCTAAAGGGCTTAACCGCAAAGTCTATTTCCGCTTCGACATGAATAAGTGCCATATTTTTGACGCAAAAACTGAACTGAACCTCTCTCTCTGATGGAGCAAGAAAAATGAAAAATGTGCTTTTAAGCGCAGCAATCTCCGCGACCCTGGGCCTTACTGCTTTGCCATCGATGGCGCAAACTACCGATTTACGTATGTCCTGGTGGGGCGGTAATGGCCGTCACCAGGTGACGCTGAAAGCGTTAGAAGAGTTCCATAAACAGAACCCGGACATTAACGTTAAGGCGGAATACACCGGCTGGGACGGCCATCTTTCCCGTCTGACCACCCAGATCGCAGGCGGCACAGAGCCGGATGTGATGCAAACCAACTGGAACTGGCTGCCGATCTTCTCGAAAACCGGCGACGGCTTTTACGATCTGAACAAAATGAAGGACGTGATAGATCTAAGCCAGTTTGATGCCAAAGAGCTCCAGTCCACAACGGTCAACGGCAAGCTGAACGGGATCCCAATTTCCGTGACCGCGCGCGTCTTCTACTTTAACGACGAAACGTGGAAAAAAGCGGGCATCGACTACCCAAAAACCTGGGACGAACTGATGGCCGCCGGTAAAACCTTCGAAAGCAAGCTCGGCAAGCAGTATTACCCTGTCATACTGGAACACCAGGACACGCTGGCGCTGCTAAATTCTTACATGGTTCAGAAATACAACATCCCTGCCGTGGACGAGAAAACCAAAAAATTCACCTACAGCAAGGCGCAATGGGTGGAGTTCTTCCAGACCTACAAAAAACTGATTGATAGCCACGTGATGCCGGACACCAAATACTATGCGTCGTTTGGCAAGAGCAACATGTATGAGATGAAGCCGTGGATCCAGGGGGAATGGGGCGGCACCTATATGTGGAACTCCACCATCAACAAATACTCCGATAACCTCAAGCCACCGGCAAAACTGGTGCTGGGCAGTTACCCGATGCTGCCGGGTGCCACGGATGCGGGCCTGTTCTTCAAACCGGCACAGATGCTGTCGATCGGTAAATCGACCAAAAACCCGGAAGCGGCGGCAAAGCTGATTAACTTCCTGCTGAACAGTAAAGAGGGCGTGGAGACGCTGGGCCTGGAGCGTGGCGTACCGCTGAGCAAAGTGGCGGTTCAGTACCTGACAGAAGCCGGTACCATTAAAGAAAACGACCCGTCGGTTGCAGGCCTGCGTCTGGCGCAGTCGCTGCCTGCAAAACTCAGCGTGTCACCTTACTTTGACGATCCGCAGATTGTGGCGCAGTTCGGCACCTCGCTGCAGTATATCGACTATGGTCAGAAATCGGTGGAAGAGACCGCTGCAGATTTCCAGCGTCAGGCTGAGCGTATTCTGAAGCGGGCGATGCGTTAAAAGGCGACGCCTTACCGGGCCGACAAGGTATTGTAGGCCCGGTAAGCGAAGCGCCACCGGGCAATAACATTACACGCCAATATTACGTAGTTTCTCCCCGCTCATCAGCTTGCGTTCAATATGCTCCAGCGTCACGCCTTTGGTTTCAGGAATCAGCCAGAAGGTCACCCCGATAAACACCACGTTCAGTACCGTGTAGAGCCAGAACGTTCCTGCTGCACCAATGGCATCCAGCAGCGTCAGGAAGGTTGCGCCGATGATCATGTTCGACACCCAGTTGGTGGTGGTGGAACAGGTGATGCCAAAGTCGCGGCACTTCAGCGGCTGAATTTCAGAGCACAGGATCCACACCACCGGTGCGGCGCTCATGGCATATCCGGCGATACACATCATGGTCATCCCGACAGAGAGCCAGGAGAGACCGCTCGAGGCGGTGCCATTATCAAACTGCATCAGACAGTAACCGAGGATCAGCGTACCGAGCGCCATTACGCTAAAGCCAATCTTCAGCGCCGGTTTACGACCGGCTTTATCCACGGTAAATACCGCGATAAACGTGGCAAACATAAAGGTCAGCCCGACCACCAGCGTTGCAATCATCTGCTGTTCGGTGGTGGTAAATCCGGCCATTTTGAAGATACGCGGCGCGTAATACATGATGATGTTCATCCCGGTGAACTGCTGCATCGCCTGCAGCAGCATGCCAAGGAACACCGCGCGACGCACGTTGCGGTTGGCTTTAAACAGCGACCAGCCGCCCTGCTTCAGCTTCAGGCTTTCGCGGATCTCGTTCAGCTCTTCACGCGCTTTCTCTGAGGTATCACGCAGCATGCGCAGCACCTCTTCCGCTTCCACGTGACGACCTTTCTGCGCCAGCCAGCGCGGGCTGTTCGGCAGGAAAATCACCAGCACAATCAGCAACAGCGCGGGCAGCGCCAGCACGCCCAGCATGGCGCGCCAGTTACCACTGTAGCTGAAGTAAGTATCTGACAGAAACGCCAGTACGATACCCAGCGTGACCATCAACTGGTACATACTGATCATCTTGCCGCGCACGTTCTCGCTCGCCATCTCCGAGAGATACAGCGGCGCAGTGTAGGAGGCAATCCCGACCGCCACGCCCAGCAGGACGCGGGAGAGCAGCAGCACTTCCACGTTGGTGGCGAACGCAGAGCCAATGGAGCCAGCCACAAACAGAATTGCCCCAACCATCAGGCTATATTTGCGCCCGAGACGGAACGAGAGCCAGCCGTTGAACAGCGCGCCGATGGCCGCGCCAAGCATCATGCTGCTCACCACCCACTCCTGCAGGCGACTGCTCAGCGCAAAGTGATCGGTAATAAACGGTAATGCGCCAGCAATGACGCCGATATCCAGTCCAAATAACAAGCCAGCCACTGCCGCCGCAATGGAGACAAACTGGTTCATGCGGCGAGTATCGCGCAGCGCCGCGGGCATGAGGGTAGAGTCATTTATAGATGTCATAGTTTCCTGCCTGAACAGAGAAATTCGTTAAGTGAAATTACGAGATAGCGAAGAAAAGTGTCAGGCCTGAATTCGCGAAGATATGGATTATTTCGCTATGGCATGGCGATCTGTGATGGACATTACAATTTCAACTCGCGGTGAAATATCGCCATATTTTACTAATTGATTAATATTTAAGTAATAAAATTGTGATGCGCGTCATTTATGATTTTTTAGTATGGATTTTTCATCTTTGTCGATATGGATAATGACAATTTTTGAGCAAAAAAAACCTCCACCCGCAGGCAGAGGCTCTTTCGTCAGCGCGAATTAACGCGCCAGCCAGCCGCCATCAACCGCTACGGTATAACCGTTGATGTAGTCCGACGCCTTCGATGCCAGGAACACCACAGGCCCTTTCAGATCGTCCGGCAGCCCCCAACGCCCTGCAGGGATTCGGTCAAGGATTTCCGCGCTACGCTGCTCGTCCGCACGCAGCTGCTGGGTATTGTTGGTCGCCATGTAGCCCGGGGCAATGGCGTTAACGTTGATATTGTGCTTCGCCCATTCGTTCGCCAGCAGACGGGTGACCCCCATCACTGCGCTTTTTGACGCGGTGTAAGACGGCACCCGGATGCCCCCCTGGAAGGAGAGCATGGAGGCGATATTGATAATCTTGCCGCCATTCCCCTGAGCGATGAAGTGTTTCGCCGCCGCCTGAGACATAAAGAACACGCTTTTGATATTCAGGTTCATCACGTCGTCCCAGTCGCGCTCGCTGAAGTTAATCGCGTCTTCACGGCGGATCAGCCCGGCATTATTGACCAGAATATCGATATGACCGAATTCCGCCACGGCGCGATCCAGCAGGTCAGGAATGGCGTCGATTTTACGCAGATCCGCGGTCAGGCTCAGGAAACGGCGGCCCAGCGCGGTCACGCGCTCGATGGTTTCCGTAGGCTCGACGATGTTGATGCCCACGATATCGCAGCCCGCTTCTGCCAGCCCCAACGCCATGCCCTGGCCCAGACCGGTGTCACAACCGGAAACCACAGCCACTTTACCTTGCAGAGAGAATGCATCCAGAATCATGTTTGTTCCTTACTCTTTCGATGCCTGTCAGCAACAGGCAGATTTATGCTTAACTGCCCGCGACTAGCGCAGATCTTTTACCGCGACGTGGTCCATGTCATCAAAGACCTGGTTTTCACCGACCATTCCCCAGATGAAGGTATACGCCTTCGTCCCCACCCCGGAGTGAATTGACCAGCTCGGAGAGATAACCGCCTGCTCGTTATGCATCACGATATGGCGTGTTTCCTGCGGTTGACCCATCATGTGGAATACGCAGGCATCCTCATCCATGTTGAAGTAGAAATAGACCTCCATACGGCGCTCGTGGGTATGGCACGGCATGGTGTTCCACAGGTTGCCCGGCGCCAGCTCGGTCAGCCCCATGCTGAGCTGGCAGGTCTCCAGCACATCCGGAACGAAGTATTTGTTGATGGTACGACGGTTGCTGGTGAGGTTATCGCCCAGCGTCACCGGGGCTACGTCTGCCGGGGTAACTTTTTTGGTAGGACAGGTGGTGTGAGCCGGGGCGCAGTTGTAGTAAAACTTCGCTGGCGTGCTGCCATCGGCGCTGGCAAAGACCACCTCTTTCGCGCCCTTGCCGACATACAGCGCGTCGCGGTGACCAATTTCGTAGCACTGGCCGTCAACCGTAATGGTGCCCGGCCCGCCAATGTTAATCACGCCCAGTTCACGCCGTTCCAGGAAATAGCTCACGCCGAGCTGCTTACCCACTTCCCCACCCACGGAGACAGTTTTGGTCACCGGCATAATTCCACCCACAATAATGCGGTCAATGTGGCTGTAGACCATGGTGTAGCGATCGGCTTCGAACACCTGCTCAACTAAAAATTCACTGCGCAGCCCCTGCGTGTCGAGGGTTTTGGCGTGCGCGCTGTGGATGCTTTGTCTGACGTCCACGATAACCTCCAGAATGGATCGTGCCCGAAGGCAGAAAATTAACGAAACGACGTTCCGTTTTAAGGATAAGCACAGTGTAAACGCCCATAATGGGGTTTTCAATTACATTTAAAACATCGTTTCATTTTTTGTGATTCTTTATACCAGAAATGGTGTTCCGATCACGGAAGCGTCAGGATTCGCCGCTTCATCTCCCTCAAACTGACAAACTGCGCGATAAGTCACACTAAATAAAACAGTGTTTTGATAATTTAACACCTACTTTTTAATCTTATTTTATTGTCGAAAGGAGCGCATTATGGCTAAAGGTATGCGGGTCAAGCTGAACTACGAGATCGGCCGGGATCCGGATACAGGCGTCGAAGTCACGCGTCTGACCCCGCCTGAAGTAACCTGTCATCGCAACTACTTTTACCAGAAGTGCTTCTTTAATGACGGCAGTCATCTGCTGTTCGCCGGAGCGTTCGATGGTCACTGGAACTATTACCTGCTGGATCTGCAGAACGCCGAAGCCGTACAGCTGACGGAGGGCGCAGGCGATAACACCTTTGGCGGATTTCTCTCCCCGGACGATCGCGCCTTCTACTATGTGAAGAACGATCGCACGCTTATGGAGGTCTCTCTTGAGACACGGGCAGAGCGTGAAGTATACCGCGTCCCGGATGACTGGGTCGGTTACGGCACCTGGGTGGCGAACAGCGACTGCACCAGCCTTGTGGGCATTGAAATTGCGAAACGCGACTGGACACCGCTGAACGACTGGCAAATTTTCCATGACTTCTTCCATAAAGGGCCACACTGCCGGCTGCTGCGCGTGGATCTGAAAACCGGCGAGGGCTCAATCATTCATGAAGAGAAGAAGTGGCTGGGGCATCCTATCTATCGTCCGTTTGATGACCATACGGTGGCGTTTTGTCACGAGGGACCACACGATCTGGTCGATGCCCGGATGTGGCTGGTCAACGAAGATGGCACCGACATACGTAAAGTCAAAACGCATGCACAAGGTGAAAGCTGTACCCACGAATTCTGGGTCCCGGATGGCTCCGCGCTGGTATACGTCTCGTATCTGAAAGGCCAGCAGGGTCGTTCCATCTGCCGCTTCGATCCACAAACCGGCGTAAATGAGACGATAATGCAGATGCCATCCTGTTCACATTTGATGAGTAATTTCGACGGCACGTTACTGGTAGGCGACGGTTCCGGCACACCGGTGGATGTGAAAGACACCCACGGTTACACCATCGATAACGATCCCTATCTCTACGCCTTTGACGTGGCCAAAAAGCGCTACTATCGCATCGCCCGTCATGACACCTCCTGGGCGACGGTAGAAAATAGCCGCCAGGTCACCCATCCGCATCCCTCCTTTACACCGGACGAGAAAGCGGTGCTATTCAGTTCCGATAAAGACGGTAAACCTGCCCTCTATATTGCGAAACTCCCCGCGCAACCGGATATGTTGTCTGCATGATTTAAAAATGTGTTTCTGTAACTGGCCTTGCCCTCCTTACGGAGGGCTTTTTTTGCTCTGAACGTTTTGCCCGGTGACGCTGCGCTCACCGGGCCTGGAGGGAAATATCAGAAGGAATACGCCACGCCTAAACGGAAGCGGGTCTGACGTTCATCGCTCTCTTTTACACCCACATTACCCACCTCAACATACGGCGCCCAGTTTTTATCCCATTTATACGCCAGCTTCGCGTTATATTCGGTGGAATAATCTTTATTATTATTACGGACCATCCCTTCCGTACTTTTTGCATAAACATAATTCAGTTCGGTACGCCAGTCTCCCATGACCCAGCCGACCCAGGCATCACCACGGTTAACTTTGTCATCGTCTTTATTAGAGCTCGACGGATAACGGGTATATTCATAACGATAACGCGCGGCCACGTAAAAGCCATTATCAAAACTGTATTGCAGGTGCAGGTTCGGTTTATAAATGGTACGACTGTCGTTACTCTCAAGCGTGAACGCGGGAGTCAGCGCAATATTCTCTGTCGCTTTCCAGCGCCAGCTAATTTGATCTTCATGACCGTTACCCACCACATCCGCAAACGGCTGGTCGGCCTTATCACCACCCGATTTCCATTTCGCTTCTACAGAAAAACCGACGCCATTCGCAAAGCGATGCGAGACTGAAACACGGTCTGCATTTGCGCCGTTGTCGATGTATTCATGACGCAGATCGACGGTCACCGCCTGCGCGGCGAAAGAAGTACCAATAAGAGAAGCTACAACCAGAGATTTGTTAAACATGACAAAAACCCTCAATTAAAATAACGTTTCATTTTTATGAAATGGCAGTTTATTTTTTAATAAATGCTATTTTAGTTAGCGAGATCGTAATTATTTGTTTCATTTTTTTCGGTACAAATCGGCGTGATACACGTCAACAAACAAGTGGGATTTAGGCGAAATTAATGGAGGGAGATCACGTCAGGCAGGAATAACGCGCATAAAAAAACCTCCCGATGGGAGGTTTTTTTATGAAGGAAGGGATTAACGTTCGATAGCCAGCGCTACTCCTTGCCCACCGCCGATACAGAGCGTGGCAATGCCTTTACGGGCGTTACGCTTTTTCATCTCGTGAACCAGCGATACCAGAATGCGGCAGCCGGAAGCACCGATGGGATGACCGAGCGCAATCGCACCGCCGTTGACATTCACCCGCAGCGGATCCCACTCCAGCATTTTGCCCACTGAGATCGCCTGCGCGGCAAAGGCCTCGTTGACTTCAATCAGATCCACATCGGAAAGCTGCCAGCCCGCGCGATCCAGGCAGCGGCGGGTCGCATACACCGGCGCGATCCCCATTAACGCCGGATCAACCCCCACGCTGGCAAACGCCTTAATCCGGGCCAGCACGGGAAGATCCAGTTCCTGCGCTTTGCTTTCGCTCATCATCATCACCGCCGCCGCACCGTCGTTAATCGAAGAGGCATTTCCCGCCGTGACCGACCCTTGCGTTTCAAAAGCAGGATTGAGCATGGCCAGCCCTTCTGCGCTGGCATCGGTTCGCGGCTGCTCATCGGTGTCGACGACAATCGTCTGACCGTTCTGACGCTGGGTGCACACCGGGACAATTTCATCGCGAAAACGCCCGGAATCAATCGCGGCACGCGCTTTCTGCTGCGAGCTCAACGCGTAAGCATCCTGCAGCTCACGGCTTATACCGTACTCACGCGCCAGGTTTTCCGCCGTCACGCCCATATGATAATCATTAAACGCGTCCCACAGCCCGTCATGCACCAGGCTGTCGAGCAACTGGCTGTTACCCAGCTGCGCGCCGGTGCGGCTGTCGGTGAGGACATGCGGCGCGCGGCTCATGTTCTCCTGCCCACCGGCAATGACCACATCCGCTTCACCACACTGGATGGCCTGCGTGGCAAGATGCAGCGCCTTTAACCCTGAGCCACAGACGTCGTTGATGGTGATTGCCGAGACGGTGTTGGGCAGGCCGCCTTTTAGCGCCGCCTGACGGGCAGGGTTTTGCCCGGCGCCGGCCGTCAGGACCTGTCCGAGGATCACCTCATCGACTTCATGTGCCGGGATCCCGCTGCGCTCCACCAGCGCTTTCACCACCACGCTACCCAGTTCAACAGCCGAGTGACGCGCCAGCGCTCCCTGAAAACAGCCGATAGCTGTACGCAACGCACCCACTATAACGACATCTTTCATCACCACCTCTGCGTTAAAGGACATGACGATAGTAGAGGATTGTTACTGGCATTTATCTTAATTGTTTAAAAATAGTGAGTTTAATCACAAGGATCAGCGTGCGTCCTGCAGATACTGCCGCAGCCAGCTTCCGGCGACGCCGGGAGGGGATCGTTTATTCCACAGCAGATCGATACCGATCGCGCGAGGCCAGCCAGGAACATTCAACTGCACCAGCGATTTCGCGGCGGCAAATTCTTCCACCAGCGCACACGGCAACACGCACCAGCCAAATCCCTGCACCGCCATACTCAGCAGTAACAGGTAATTCGGTGCCGACCAGACCGGCCCCCGGGCGAGCGTTGCCTCGCGCTCCAGGTAGGTGCTGAGCCGCAGTTCCCGCCAGCCGTGCAGCTCATCGGCCTGCACTTCATGTTGCCCGGCCAGAGGATGCGTGGTCGCGACATAAATCGCCATCCGGGTTTGCATCGGCAGCCGGGTGACGCCGATATCGGTCGGGTAAGCGTCACGCGCCTCCGTCAGGCCAACCTGCGCCCTCTCCTTTTGCAGCAGATCGATGACGTCCTCTTCCTCGCCAATCAGGCACTCAAATTCCGTATGGGGAAAACGCTGGTCAAACTGGTTCATCAGATCTTCCAGCACGTCCGGGTTAAGCGTATCAGAGAGGACAAACGTCAGGCGCGCCTCCGTTTGCGCGGTCAACGATACCGCCAGTTCGTCCAGCCGCGTGCTGGCGGCGAGGATCGCCTGGACATAGCCCAGCACCTGCTCTCCCTGAGCGGTTAACACCGGCTGGCGCGCCGAACGGTCGAACAGATCAAAACCGAGGTCAGCTTCAAGATTGGCAATCGAGGTGCTGATTGTTGACTGGCTTTTACGCAGCCGCCGTGCGGCAGCAGAGAAAGAGCCCGCTGCCACGGTTTCAACAAACGCGGTAAGGGCTTCAGGTGAGTAGCGCATAACCTATCTACTTTATCGATGGATACCATCTTTAATATATCACCTTTAGCGATAAAAATAGGCGCCATCAACGCCCATACCGGCGAATTAACGAGGTCGAAAGCTATGCAACATCAGGATGCACTCCAACGTAAACTGCCGGAGCGGATCTTCCACGCGGTCTGCTTTGAGGGGATTGCCACGGCGATCCTCGCCCCAACGGCGGCTTGGCTGATGCAGCGTTCCGTGGTGGAGATGGGTGGGTTGACCATTATCCTCGCCACCACGGCCATGCTCTGGAACATTATCTATAACTTCGGTTTCGACCGTTTCTGGCCTGTCCAGCGCGTAAAACGCACGGCAAAAGTCCGCGCGCTGCATGCCCTGGGGTTCGAATGTGGGTTTATCGTGATTGGCGTGTCGATTGTCGCTGCGGTTCTTGGCGTCACGCTGCTGCAGGCATTCACGCTGGAAATAGGTTTCTTCCTGTTCTTCCTGCCCTACACCATGTTCTACAACTGGGCGTATGACACGTTACGTGAGAAATTCCTGAAGCGTCGTCAGCAGCGACGCGCCCTGGCGGGCTAACTCCCCTCTGGCCGGACGACTGGTCCGGCCAAACTCCGTCGAAGCAACTGCGCTCTCAACGCATAACTATGGTAAATTGCACTCCATTCTGAATGGTTTGCTAGTTGATACGTTGCTCTAATGTCGAAAATTTGGTCAAAAGATGAGACTCTGTGGAGTTTCGCTCTCTATGGCACGGCCGTGGGCGCAGGAACGCTGTTCTTGCCCATCCAGCTGGGCTCCGCAGGCGCTATTGTCCTGTTCATTACCGCCCTTGTGGCCTACCCATTAACCTACTGGCCGCATAAAGCGCTGGCGCAATTTATCCTGTCGTCAAAAACGAAAGGCAATGAAGGGATCACTGGCGCGGTCTCCCACTACTACGGCAGGAAAATTGGGAATCTGATCACCACGCTCTATTTCATCGCCTTCTTCGTGGTGGTGCAGATTTACGCCGTGGCCATCACCAATTCATTAACGGAGCAGCTGGCAAAAAGGATGACAGTGGATACCGCCACTCGCGTGCTGGTCAGTTTTGGCGTGGTACTGGTATTGAATCTTATCTTCCTGATGGGGCGTCATATCACGATCAAAGTGATGGGCTTCCTGGTATTTCCGCTGATCGCCTATTTCCTGTTTGTCTCCCTGTACCTGACCGGCAGCTGGCAACCCTCACTGCTCACCAGCCAGATGGCGTTTGATCGCCACACTTTGCATCAGGTGTGGATCTCAATCCCGGTGATGGTGTTCGCGTTTAGCCATACGCCGATTATCTCCACCTTTGCCGTCGATCGCCGCGAGAAGTTCGGTGACGCAGCCATGGACAAGTGCAAGAAAATCATGAAGGTGGCGTATCTGATCATCTGCCTGAGCGTGCTGTTCTTTGTGTTCAGCTGCCTGCTCTCGATTCCGCCGTCCTATATTGTGACCGCAAAAGAGCAAGGGGTGACGATCCTGTCAGCGCTGTCGATGATGCCCTCTTCTCCGGCCTGGCTCGGCATTTCCGGCATTATTGTGGCGATTATTGCCATGTCGAAATCGTTCCTGGGCACCTATTTTGGGGTGATTGAAGGGGCGACGGAAATCGTGAAGTCGTCGCTGAATCAGGTCGGCGTGAAGAAGAGCCGCGCCTTTAACCGTGCGATTTCTATTCTGGGCGTGTCGCTGATCACCTTTGCGGTCTGCTGCATTAACCCGAACGCCATTTCGATGATTTACGCCATCAGCGGTCCGCTTATCGCCATGATCCTGTTTATCATGCCGACGCTGTCGACCTACCTGATCCCCTCCCTGAAGCCGTATCGCTCCATTGGCAGCCTGCTCACGCTGATTGTTGGCGTGCTGTGCGTGTCGGTGATGTTTGTCGGCTAACCCTCGCGTGCCCGGCCTTCTGCCGGGCGCGTCTGATTTTTACAGTGGAAACGGTCTGTCCTGCACGACCGTTTTCATCACCAGCGTAGAGCGAAGATGCTGTACGCCTGGCATGGCAGAAAGTTTCTCGTCATACAGTTTCTGAAAAGCCGACAGATCGCGGGTGACAACATGCATCAGGTAGTCGGGATCGCCAAATAATCGCTGGGCCAGCACGATTTGCGGGATCTCTTCCACCGCCTCTTCGAACGCGCTGACCGCTTTCTTATCACCCTCTTTCAGGGTGGCAAACACAATCGCCAGGAAATTAAACCCCATTTTGGCGGGATCGAGATTGGCGCGATACCCCGTAATGGCTCCGCTCTGCTCCAGCGCACGTACGCGTCGGTGACACGGAGAGAGGCTCAGGTTCACCCGCTCCGCCAGCTCCGTAAGAGATAAACGGCCATCAGCCTGCAGTTCAGCAAGAATTTTTCGATCAATGCTATCCATATGGAAGATTTTCTCAATTTTAGCGTTTTATGAGCATAACATTGAAAACTCATTTCGTACCGATACCGATATTCTTTCTCTCCGGGTAATTCAGGTACAGGAGTTTCACAGACGATGGAAATGAGTATTGTGGCCGGTTTTTGGGTGGTGTCCTTCCTGCTCATCATGACACCGGGTGCAGACTGGGCCTATGCGATCAGCGCCGGGATCAACGGGCGGCGCGTAGTGCCGGCGGTGATGGGACTGATGTCCGGGCATCTGCTCGCCACGCTGGTCGTAGTGGCGGGCGTGGGTGTGTTGATTGCTCAACATCCACTGGCATTATCAGGGCTGACAATTGCGGGGGCGGTTTATCTGCTGTGGCTCGGCATCACGCTGTTACGCCATCCTGCCGCGCCGGAAAGCACCGTGCAGCATGCAGGAAACTGGAAACAGTGGGCGGTGAAGGGATTATGTATCAGCGGGCTCAACCCAAAAGTCTTCTTACTGTTTCTGGCGTTGCTTCCGCAGTTTACCGATCCAAAGGGAAGCTGGTCGATTGCCACGCAGATGTCGGCCTTGGGTGTGATGCATCTTTTCACCTGCACACTGGTCTATTTGCTGGTGGGATATGGTTCGAAAGCGGTGCTGGCGACCCGTCCGCAGGCGGCACGTGCGGTGAGCATGGCCTCAGGGGGGATTATGGTGGCGATCGCGCTGGGATTGCTGCTGGAGCAGGTGAGATAAAAAACACCGGCCATCGCCGGTGTGTTTTACGCCCGAATATCGTCATATTCCCGCGTGTTATCAAACTCATGCTTTGCAAACGGGCACAGCGGGATAATTTTGCGATTCTCACCGCGCATTTTCTCCACCACCTTCGCCACCAGCTGCTTACCAACCCCTTGCCCCTTCAGGCTCGGATCGACATCGGTGTGCTCAATAATGCTCAGATGCTCACCTGTGGGTACGAAGACAATCTCTGCAACCTGATTGCCGTTCGCATCGTTCACATAAAACTTGTTATGGCCTTCCAGAATATCCATGGTTCCTCGCTTATTTTTGGCGATACTGCAACGCACCGCTCGGGCAGGTATCAATCACGCGTACAACGGTTTCCACGTCCACTTCATCAGGAATGATCCACGGTTTACGTTTCAGATTAAACAGCTTTGCGCTGCCGCGCACGCAGTTACCGGAGTGTTTGCAGATCCCGGTATTGAAGTAGACGTCAATTTTCTCCCCGGTATAGGCCCGGTAACCCGCATCCAGTAGTTCTTTATCCATGACATTGCCTCTGTAATTATTATCGTGCTGAATGAAGCATAGCCTTACGGGATCCTGATGGCTATAACGTATAGCGTTTTCTTGCCGGATTGTTTCCCCTGCGTGCATGACTGACGCAGACGGGGTGGCTGCGTCAGCCTGGCTGATTATTCCCGCCGGGATATTTAAAATTAAACAAGTTTAATCTGAAGATGTATCGGTTGTTTACGATAATGTCCGCTCTGCTTATTTAACACGAGTCCCCCATGAAGAAACGGTCATTATTACTGACTCTGCTCAGCCTCAGTTTATTAACCGCCTGCAGCGCTTCTGCGCCTGATAAGGTTGAACAAATCCATCATCTGCAGATCCCATTAGTTTTACCCGGAGAAAAACCGCCAGAAATTCCGGCATCGCATATCGCTGCGCTGTATCAGGAAAATAAAGTTCAGATCGACCGTTTAACAGCGCAGTTGAAATCAGATTATTTACAACAGACTACCGCGAAAGATATTTTTACCGAAGATAGCCCTGTTCAGCCGGTCTTCGCCTCGCTGACTAAACTTGAGCAGCTGGAAATGGTTAATCAGCAGTACCTGAAAGATAAAAACGTCACGGGGCTGCAAAAGATTAACATTGTCCTTCAACCTTTAGTCACCGGTTAAATGCCAAAAGCCCAACTGCTGAACAGTCGGGCTTTTGTAACGGAAAGGATGGCAAAGATTAATCCTGCTGTCCAAATCGCCATGTCAGTCCAGCAGTCACAGAGCTTACGTCGCTGCTGACGCCAATCTGGTTGGCATTACCCACGTTGCTTACCCATTGATATTCCAGACGGCCCGCTAAATTTTTGTTAAACGCATACTCCGTCCCGACTGCGGCAAGCGGGCGAACGCCTGTTTCAAAACGATTGTGACCACTTACATCAGATTCAGCACGATAGGCCATCGCTCCGGCACGACCATAGATATCCCAGCTGTCGGTCACGGCATAGCTGGCTTTTAAGGACATCTGTAGCCCCTGGCTTTTCATTTGTGCCCCCGCGCTATGTTTGCCTTTAATCTGCATATTGCCTAAATAATCGTACCCGCCTTCCAGTGCCAGCCACGGAGTCATCTGATAACCCGCGTATACCCCACCACCGATATTATCATGATCGATATTATACTGGTTCGAGCCATTATTATTATCGCTCGCTTTCGAGCCGGTGTTGGCGTCAAAATAGTGTGACCAGCCGAATTTAGCACCGCTATACCAGGTGCCTGTATCTGCCGCTGCAAATGCAGACGTTGCGGTAAAAGCGTTAGCCAGAATTAATGCAACAAGTGTCTTTTTCATAGAAATCCCGTTTACTCTGTTGAATATTTCAGTGAGCAAACGATATCGACAAACACGACGATCGCGAAATCATTTTCTGTTTATTTTTAAATTTTAAAATGACTCTGGCAAATGCCCTACCTCCAGTAAATATCCGCCACGTTTGAACGCGATATATTTACCTTGCTTAAGTGCAGATAATACATTGAGAATACTGCTGCGGGAAAGAAGCGTACGATCCTGAATATATTCCAGAATAGTTGTTCGCATCCGCACCTCATCGTGCAGTAATATCATCTCCTGCAGATAGCTGCGAATCACGGAATAGGTGCGCTGCTGCACAACCTGGGCATCACGATAAATGAGATAGGCCGTATGGTACGACAGCAAGGCTGCCACATCCTCCCAGACGCCCTGTTCACGAAATCGCGCGGCGGCTTCATCTGCATCAGCACGCAAAATCAGAGACTCCCGTTCTGCGCGTAGTATATGTCCTTGCGTCGGCTGGATCATCTCGGCAATGCCGAACAGATGTGGCTCAAAAACGCTAACTAACAGCAACCCGTCAGATGCACGCAACAAAGAAAGCTCTCCTTCCTGAAAAAGATACATTTGCTGGCGGCCTTTATGTTTCCAGGTAATCCGCTTGCGCGGCGCGAGCTTCACTTTTTCCGCAATGGGTTCAAGTACCGCCGTCAGACGTTCAATGGAGTGTTCAGGGCGAACAGGAGGCAATATATGCATGACACCACCTTTGGGTATTCGATAATGGCCAGTATAGACCACAGCGGCCATCACTCAGACTGGTATGAGGGAATGAAGGTATATCAGAGGGTATGGCATACGTAAAAAGATAATTTGTTTATTTTTGAACTTTACCCGCATGACACGTGATAAGTATGCCCGATTTCCTGAAGTGCTTACATGAATATCAACGTAAACAATGGGGAGAATAAACGATTTAAAAACCCTGCACTCACCCTCTTATTTCTTAAGATTATTCCTAATTCAGCGATAATTATTTTAATATTTTTAATTGATTACAAAATCGCAACCCTTAATAAAGCTTTTAGCGTTTTGAATTGTATATACCACCTGACTATTCTCATTCCTGCCGATAACAACCGGGTAATGATGATGAGAAGTTCGTGCTTCTCAGGATTTTATTTATTCAAATTATCAGGCGGTTAGCAGAACTGAGTGACTTAAATCACGCATTTCGTAAGGACTATCTTTCAATGGCGAAATTCTTCGCCACGCTGTCACAGGAGTCAGACATGAGCGAAAATTTAATCTGGTCAGGAAAAGTTGACGCAAAAAATGCCGAAGGGACAAATACAGGAGTTGCCCTCAAAGCGGGAGAGATAATTACTATTCTGGCCAGTGGTTGGGCCAGGAATGGAAGTGAAAATTTTGCGCTTACCGCACCACAGGGGCGTATTCCCCGAGAGGGTGAAACGCTAACGTTACGCAATCCTTCGCTTCAGGCACGCATTGGTAACGAAAATTATCCGGTTGGTAATCATAAATACCGCTGGTCGGTTCCTGCTGAAGGGGCGCTGACACTGATTTTTGCCGATGGCAAAGACCAGTACAAAGACAACGCCGGTGAATTCAGCGTTGAAGTGTATCGCGAGGCGGATATTTCCGCCGCGGCGGCAGCTCCGTTTGAAGATTTAACCAACTTTGAGCGCGATAACTGGAATAACTGGCAGGCCGGACCTGCCGGGCACGATCTTTACCTGGTTGACACCAGCACCCGCGCCGTCGAGTTTATTACCAGACCTAATAAAAACCATGCCGGTGAGATCCTCAAAAAGACGCTGACAGGTCTGACTGCCGGGCATGAATATACCTGGACGGTGAAAATTGCGCGCATCATAGGAAAATATGAAGCGCCAAAGGTTTCGCTGCGTGCTGATGGCAAAGACATTTCCGCCCCCCTGGAACTGAAGCAGGCAAATGAATGGGTAACCCTGAGTGGAAAATTCAAAGCCACGGGCAGTCAGGCTGAACTCGCGGTAGTCAGCCATGTGTCAGCCAGTATGGGAAATGATTTCCGTATCAAGGAACTAAAAATAAAGGGTTAACGTCAAAAACGTCGGACTGCTATTTAGCGAGAATGCTGGATGGCAGTGCGATGTTCAAAATTGCTTACAGTAAGTAAATCAGCCAGAAAGCTTTAAACAGAGTCGCTTAGGATTTAGTCTTTAAGAAAGGTCTGGAGCGGGCGAAGGGAATCGAAACTCTGTTTCATAATTTCCGCAACGCGACGATCATCGAATCAACATAGTAACTATTATTGATACTTGATTGCGAGATTTTAGAGGATCAGTCTCATGACAATCAAGGGCCAGGAGTATCTTTATCTTTCACCGGACGGTGTATGGCAGTTTCAAATCTACATCCCGTCTTATATGCGTCACATGTTCGGCGGGAAGCGCCTGTATCGGAAAAGTACAGGGACAAGAGATATCTACAAGGCGCGTCACTTCCGTAACCACATGCTGGTAGAGTGGAACAACCTTAAAGAACAGTTCAAGCCTGATACTGAGGATAAGCGTATTCAGCTTGCGATCACTTCCCTGCACTCTCAAATCAGGAAGAACAAGAATAAACCATTGATTGAAGAGCGAGCCAGTTCGATTCCTCACCTGTGCTTCTTACGAGATGAATACGCTACTGCCTACCAGGATCGGAGATCATTCTCCACACTGAGCAAATCGGCGCGAGCCGTTGAGGTGTTTCTCCAGAGTATTGGGAAAGTTGATATCAGCCTGGATCAGATTGGACGCCGATTAGTTACAGACTTCATAGAAGAGCAGCAGAAACGCGATGTAGCGCCCCAGACCGTGCAAAACTGGCTTACATCGTTAGGTAGCCTCTACGAGTTCGCCAAACGCCGCTATGACGCTATAGCCCCCCTAAATCCGTTTCATGGTCACAACCTTGAAGCGCGGCGCACAATTGAAAGCTATCAGCCGTTTGAATGGCATCAGCTATCTACACTACTCAACGAAGCAGACGAAGAGCTACGAGCAGTTATTCTGATCGGTTTGTTCTCTGGTGCAAGGCTGGACGAAATAGCCAGCTTGAAGAAAGAAGAGATCGTTATGGTGGAAGGGATACGGACATTCTACATTAGCAAATCCAAGACGAAGGCAGGGATTAGACACATTCCTATCCATGCTTTTCTGATCGGCATGGTGGATTATTATCTGAGTTTGAACACTGGAGATTACCTGTTACCACAGGCTAACAAGATTGAACGCAAAGACGGTAAGAAAGGACCATTCTATTCCCAAGCATTCACCCGCTTACGGCGTCGCGTAGTGCCTATGGCTACAGACCGTCAATGCTTTCACAGTTTGAGGGGGCATTTTATCACGTGTCTCGACCGTGCCGGAGTACCCGAACAACGGATCGGCTACATCACGGGACACTCTTCCCAAGCCGCTGCCACAGAAGCATTCAAAACCTACAGCGCGGGGTGTTCCATGAAAGAGCTATCCGACTATGTGGAAATGGTGGCCTATCCAGAGATCACTTTCCCAGAATTAAACAAAGAGGAGCAAGCTCCCCACGCATAAATTTATAACTAATGTCAAATTATTTTTTTGATGCGCTGCTATTCACCTTGCTCATACCTGCGAGCTTAGCTCTCACAAAAAAAACAACCAACCAATTGATAAATAATAAATAAAAGATAAAAAAGGATGACAGAATTTATTTACTCAAACAACTTTTAAAAAAGTCAACCACCAAAAATTAATAGATTACAACGATCAAAAACAAATTATTGATCGCTTTTATTGATAAATGGTATTTTTTAGATGATAATCAGTACATAACTAAAATGAGCAATTAGTATGGAACACATTTATATTGCAGACCCAATAATGAATGTTGACGAGAGATTAATGGGCGTTGAACTTTTAACTCGTTTCATTTCCAATGATGGCCGTCCTTGTCATCCTGACTTTGTTATTTCATCTTGGGATTTAGATAGGAAGCGGCTCTTTCTATACGAACAATGCGGTATCATTTCCAGCAAACAAAAGTGGTTCGAACGAAATAAACTTTTTTGCACACTAAACATTGATCAACAAATGGCTTTTCTCGTTCGGCACGATCAAACATTGATAAAAGCATTTGAATCTATGCCATTCGTCAAACTTGAACTTTCTGAGCATTTCCCTGGTTTGGATAAGGGATTGAAAAGTCCCTTATTAAAATCGCTGAGCCAGGGTGTAAATGGGCTATGGCTCGATGACCTTGGCGCAGGAAACGCGAATGTAGTTAGTTTGATCGAAGGATACTTTGAGGTTGTAAAGATAGATCGCTGCTTCTTTAATGAACAGGTGCAGAAACCAACCTTCAACCTGTTGATTGCATCAATCAAAAAACACTGCGACAAAATTATTATTGAAGGGATTGAGAATAGAGATCATATGGGGTTACTGCGTGAGGTGGGAATTTGGGGATTACAGGGCTATCTTTTTAAATCTGTCCCTTTTAAAAATGTGGATTCATTGCTTTAGTGTTGAAACCATCAAAAAAGGGGCATAAGCCCCTCATTTTTTAAACTCCGTCGTAACAGTGTCAGATTCAGTTTTCTTAGGTGCATTGTTCACCACCTTCTGTTTCACCGTACCGCCTACAGATTTATTTCCCTGCGTTTTAGTTGCAATCACATTAACTGTAGCTTTACTGACAAGCCTGATCTGTTCAAATTCAAGATCGAATTGCATCGCGTATTCAGATTTATAATCGTAGGAAATACCGGAGAGAATAACATTATCGTACACTTTGTGCTCTGTCACTAATGTGATGGGCTGGCGACTTTCAAACATCTTATCGAGGTATTCGATAGCTTGACTGATACGAGTGCCATTCACACCAGCGCTGTATAACAAATCCTTTTCCAGCCTCACCGGAGTTTCGGAAATAATCCCCGATAGCTTGAATGTATTATTCTTAATCTGAACGTGATCGCTCACCTCTGCCCCGCTCTCAACGGGATAGCTGGTAATATCAGCCTGTCTGCGTATTCCCGTATCCGTCACGGCATCAAACACTATCGCCTGATAGTTCTGAATATAGCTATCTGAGGACGAATTATATACAGATGCAAGGATGGTGAATCCGTTTTCACCTTTGGTGCGGGTAGCACTGCTGTTATTACTGTTCTGAGTTGAATTGATACGGGAGGCATCGCTGCCCCCGATAGTTAAACTACCTGGTGTTGCCATTTAGCCCCCCGTCCCTTGTCCAGATGAAACAGCCAGCACCATA
>NZ_JAMJFW010000139.1:0-1186 GCF_023544405.1 Enterobacter cloacae complex sp. OE43NF | reverse complement strand
GGGCTGAGGGTTCCCCAGAAAAATGAAAAGCACGATGAAGTGTGATCTACTGGTTGCGCTAACAAATCAGAAGAGACCTCATCGTGCCTTTACAGACAGTCTGCCAGAAATTTTTCTCCGCGTCTTTACCGGACGTTCACAGCTTCCGGATTAATGTCCTTGTTTCCATGGCCGTTGCCCTCACGCACGGTGCGGATCTGACCCTGACCAGCCTTGGTCGCTCTCTTCCCGGCAGGGCGCACGTCAAAAATAAAATTAAACGTGTTGACCGTGCCCTGGGTAATACCGCCCTTCACCGGGATATTCCCCGTATTCAGCACCTGCTCACACATACCATCACCTCCCTGATGCCCTTCTGTGTGATTGCTGTCGACTGGACAGGCTGGCATGACAGGAACTGGTATCTTCTGCGGGCAAGCCTGGTCTGTAATGGTCGCTCACTGCCGCTTATGAGTGAGGTTGTCCCCGCAGAGCTGGCGCAGAACAGCGATGTACAGTGCCGCTTCCTTGACCGCCTGCATGATGCCATCCCGAAAGATAAAGCCGTCACCATCATTACGGATGCAGGCTTCCGGACAGACTGGTTCCGGCATGTCAGCCAGCTGGGCTGGAGCTTCACCGGCAGGGTCAGGGGCTGCATCAGCTTCCGGCTGGACGGAGATAAAAAATGGATGAAAATCAGTGAGCTTGAGGCTACCGGACAACCGGTCTGCGTGGGTTACGGTGTCCTGTCCCGTAAACCACGAACGCCCTGTTACGGCCGGTTCTATCTGCATAAGCGCCCTGACGCAGGGCGTCAGGGAAAAGGGGGGATGCCGAAAACACAGCGGGAACACCGCAGTAGCGCGCGGGAGCCCTGGCTGCTGTTCAGTAATGCAGAGGGACTGGAGCCGCACCAGATAATGGCCCTGTACAGCCGCAGAATGCAGATAGAACAAAACTTCCGGGACGACAAAAGTCCACGCTTCGGGTTCGGTCTGAGGCTGAGCCGGAGTCAGGGAAAAGGGCGACTGGAAGTGCTGAATATGGTCGCGGCAATGGCAAGCCTGGTGATGTGGCTGGCAGGTTACAGGGCAGAAAGGCAGTGTTTACACTGGCACTATCAGGCAAGCAGCATCAGGCACAGACGGGTTCTGTCATACCTGAGTCTGGCAGAAGAAGTCATCCGGCATGAGCCCGGGAAAGT
>NZ_JAMJFW010000138.1:0-1228 GCF_023544405.1 Enterobacter cloacae complex sp. OE43NF | reverse complement strand
GAATCGCCACGGATAATCTAGACACTTCCGAGCCGTTGATAATACTGGTTTTCATATTCTGTCGGTGACATCTGTTCGCTAGAACCATGCCGACGCTTACTGTTATAAAACATTTCGATGTAATCAAAAATATCACTGCGGGCTTCTTCCCGCGTTCCGTAGATCTTTTTCTTTATCCGTTCACGTTTCAACAACTGGAAAAAACTTTCTGCAACCGCATTATCATGGCAGTTACCGCGACGGCTCATGCTACCTTCCAGGCCGTGTGATTTCAGGAACGACTGCCACTCATGGCTTGTGTACTGACTGCCCTGATCCGAATGAACCAGCACCTGTTTTTCGGGATTACGCCGCCATACAGCCATCAGCAGTGCGTTCAGGACAATGTCCTTTGTCATCCGGGATTGCATGGACCAGCCGATAATTTTGCGTGAGAACAGATCAACAACAACGGCAAGATACAGCCAGCCTTCGTGGGTCCTGATGTAGGTTATGTCCGTTACCCAACGCTCATCAGGAGCATCCGGATTGAACTGTCGCTGGAGCCTGTTGGGTGACACGATACTGGCCTCGCCTTTACGTGCCCGCGGGCTTCGGTATCCGACCTGAGCCTTTATTCCGACACGTTTCATCAGTCTCCAGACTCTGTTTACTCCGCACTGTTGCCCGCTGTCACGCAGATCCAGATGGATTTTGCGATAACCATAGACGCATCCCGATTCCAGCCAGAACTGTTTAATCTGTCCTGTCAGTCTCAGGTCTGCCTGATGGCGTTGTGAATGCGGCTGCTGAAGCCAGGCGTAAAAACCACTGGGATGAACATCCAGCACCCGACAGAGCAGGCGAACAGGCCAGCAACAGGAGTTGTCACGGATAAAGGCGTACCTCAGTCGGACAGCTTTGCGAAGTACGCCGCGGCTTTTTTTAATATGTCCCGTTCGTCGGTAACCCGTTTCAGCTCTTTCTGGAGACGGCGGATCTCGGCCTGAGCATCTGACTGTTCTTTATTAGCGGAAGAATCCGGACCGTACTTCTTTATCCAGGTATAAAGGCTGTGGGTGGTGATATCGAGACGTGTTGCAACGCTGGCAACAGAATAACCGCGATCAACAACCTGTTTGACTGCTTCAGTTTTAAACTCTTCGGGATAACGCTTACCGCTCATGGGCACCTCTCTTTAAGCCATCTTAAATGACTCTGAGGTGTCTGTTAAACCCGTGGCGATTCA
>NZ_JAMJFW010000137.1:0-1249 GCF_023544405.1 Enterobacter cloacae complex sp. OE43NF | reverse complement strand
TGTTGTGGTCAACTAAAACTGGCCACCGCGTTAGAGTTTTTCCAGTATCGGTTTTCTGATTCGTTTGGTGGTAACCCACCATTATATTCGTGCGGTCTTAGTGCGCTGTAATATCCAACGATATAGTCCGTTATTGCGTGAGCTGCATCGCTGAAGCTTACATAGCCCGTCGCTGGCACCCATTCGTTCTTCAGACTCCTGAAGAAGCGCTCCATTGGGCTGTTATCCCAGCAGTTTCCACGCCGACTCATACTCTGCCTGATCCGGTATCGCCACAGTAACTGCCGGAACTGCCTGCTCGTATAATGACTGCCTTGATCGCTGTGGAACATCACCCCGACGGGCTTACCACGGGTTTCCCATGCCATTTCCAGTGCTTTCATGGTAAGCCTGCTGTCCGGCGAGAACGACATGGCCCAGCCCACTGGTTTTCTTGCGAACAGGTCGAGAACAACGGCGAGGTACGCCCAGCGCTTACCCGTCCAGATATAGGTCACATCACCGCACCACACCTGATTTGGTTCCGTTACGGCGAACTGTCGCTCAAGATGATTCGGGATAGCAACGTGCTCATGACCGCCACGCTTATACCGGTGAGTCGGCTGCTGGCAACTGACCAGCCCCAGCTCTTTCATGAGTCTGCCAGCAAGCCAGCGCCCCATCTGGTAGTCTCTCTGGGTTGCCATTGTGGCGATGCTTCTTGCTCCGGCAGAGCCGTGGCTGATGCCATGCAGTTCAAGTACCTGACTGCGTAATACAGCCCGTCTGCCGTCTGGCTTTTCAGGACGGTTTTTCCAGTATTTGTAGCTGCTGCGATGGACCCCGAACACATGGCAGAGAGTGGCCACAGGATAACGCGCCCTGAGTTTCCCGATTATCGAGAACTGTTCAGGGAGTCTGACATCAAGAGCGCGGTAGCCTTTTTTAATATTTCATTTTCCATTTCAATACGTTGTAGCTTTTTCCTGAGCTCACGGATTTCAATTTGTTCCGGGGTAATGGGGGAGGCTTTTGGTGTTTTTCCCTGCCGCTCATCACGTAATTGTTTCACCCATCGCGTCATTGTGGAAAGGCCGACATCCATAGCGCTGGCTGCATCTGCCACGGTGTAATTCTGGTCAACGACCAGTTGAGCGGATTCGCGTTTAAACTCTGCGCTGAAATTTCTTTTTTTCATTATGGCACCTGTGTTGTTCTGAGGTGAGCATATCACCTCTGTTCAGGTGGCCAAATTCAGTAAACCACTTCA
>NZ_JAMJFW010000136.1:0-1259 GCF_023544405.1 Enterobacter cloacae complex sp. OE43NF | reverse complement strand
GTGATCTTACCCAGCAATAGTGGACACGCGGCTAAGTGAGTAAACTCTCAGTCAGAGGTGACTCACATGACAAAAACAGTATCAACCAGTAAAAAACCCCGTAAACAGCATTCGCCTGAATTTCGCAGTGAAGCCCTGAAGCTTGCTGAACGCATCGGTGTTACTGCCGCAGCCCGTGAACTCAGCCTGTATGAATCACAACTCTACAACTGGCGCAGTAAACAGCAAAATCAGCAGACGTCTTCTGAACGTGAACTGGAGATGTCTACCGAGATTGCACGTCTCAAACGCCAGCTGGCAGAACGGGATGAAGAGCTGGCTATCCTCCAAAAGGCCGCGACATACTTCGCGAAGCGCCTGAAATGAAGTATGTCTTTATTGAAAAACATCAGGCTGAGTTCAGCATCAAAGCAATGTGCCGCGTGCTCCGGGTGGCCCGCAGCGGCTGGTATACGTGGTGTCAGCGGCGGACAAGGATAAGCACGCGTCAGCAGTTCCGCCAACACTGCGACAGCGTTGTCCTCGCGGCTTTTACCCGGTCAAAACAGCGTTACGGTGCCCCACGCCTGACGGATGAACTGCGTGCTCAGGGTTACCCCTTTAACGTAAAAACCGTGGCGGCAAGCCTGCGCCGTCAGGGACTGAGGGCAAAGGCCTCCCGGAAGTTCAGCCCGGTCAGCTACCGCGCACACGGCCTGCCTGTGTCAGAAAATCTGTTGGAGCAGGATTTTTACGCCAGTGGCCCGAACCAGAAGTGGGCAGGAGACATCACGTACTTACGTACAGATGAAGGCTGGCTGTATCTGGCAGTGGTCATTGACCTGTGGTCACGTGCCGTTATTGGCTGGTCAATGTCGCCACGCATGACGGCGCAACTGGCCTGCGATGCCCTGCAGATGGCGCTGTGGCGGCGTAAGAGGCCCCGGAACGTTATCGTTCACACGGACCGTGGAGGCCAGTACTGTTCAGCAGATTATCAGGCGCAACTGAAGCGGCATAATCTGCGTGGAAGTATGAGCGCAAAAGGTTGCTGCTACGATAATGCCTGCGTGGAAAGCTTCTTTCATTCGCTGAAAGTGGAATGTATCCATGGAGAACACTTTATCAGCCGGGAAATAATGCGGGCAACGGTGTTTAATTATATCGAATGTGATTACAATCGGTGGCGGCGGCACAGTTGGTGTGGCGGCCTCAGTCCGGAACAATTTGAAAACAAGAACCTCGCTTAGGCCTGTGTCCATATTACGTGGGTAGGATCA
>NZ_JAMJFW010000135.1:0-1280 GCF_023544405.1 Enterobacter cloacae complex sp. OE43NF | reverse complement strand
CCGCTCAGGGTCGGGGTCGGATCGTCGGTGGTGCCGCCGTTCGCCAGGTTACCCTGCACGCTGCCCACGTCGTCCAGCGCCGCGTCGATGGTCGGTTTCACCGGTGCATCGGTGTCGATGGTCACGGTCCAGCTGCTGCTGCTCGACTCATTGCCCATCGGGTCTTTCGCCGTGGCGGTGAAGGTGTGGTCGCCGCGGCCCAGGTCCACGCTCGGCGTGAAGCTCCAGGTGCCGTCCGCGCCCGCGGTGGTGGTGCCCAGCACGTTGCTGCCGTCCATGATGGTCACGGTGCTGCCCGCCTTCGCCGTGCCGCTGATTTGCGGACGGGTGTCGTCGGTGAGCGCGCCCTGCGACAGGCTGCCGGTCACGCTGCCGGTGTCGTCGGTCACGGCGGTGATTTCCACCTTGCCCGGGACCACGTCAACGGTGATGACCACGTGCGAGCCTTCCGGCCCGGTGTTGCCCGACGGATCGGTGACGGTGGTGGTCAGGTCGTGTGCGCCGTTCGCCAGCGGCTGGTCCGGGGTGTAGCTCCAGGTGCCGTCCGGGTTCACCTTCGCGGTGCCGATGACCTGGCCGTTGTCGATGATGTTCACCGTGCTGCCCGGCTCGGCCCTGCCGCTCAGGGTCGGGGTGTTGTCATCGGTGGTGTCGCCGCTCACGACCGGGCCCTGGTAGGCGCCGACGTTGTCGGTGACCAGCAGGTCAGAGGCCGCGTCCGGGGCTTTTGTATCGATAACGATACCGAAGCCGCCGGTTGGCTCACTGGTGCGGCCCACGCCGTCGGTGACGGTGGCGGTGAAGTTATGGCTGCCGTCTGCCAGCGCCGTATCCGGCGTGAAGCTCCAGCTGCCGTTGCCGGCCACGGAGGTGGTGCCAATCAGACGACCGTTGTCGTAGATACTGATGGTACCGCCCGCCACGCCGCTGCTGCCGCTCAGGGTCGGGGTGGTGTCGTTGGTGACATCGCCCTTCTGCAGGTAGTCCGCATGCGGGGCCACATCGTCATAGACGGTGTCCAGCGTCGGTGCCTGCGGCGGTACGGTAGCCACGTTGATGATGTACTCACCGGACGGACCGGAGACATTGCCCACGCCGTCGGTCTCTTTCGCCGTCAGGGTGTACTTCCCGTCCGGCAGCGGCGTGGTCGGCTCCAGGGACCAGGTGCCGTCGGCCTGCACTTTCGCGGTGCCAATCACCTTGTCGCCGTTGTAGACGGTGATGGTGTTGCCCGGCTCTGCGCCCGTCCCCTTGATCAGCGGACGGTTGTCGTCGGTTTC
>NZ_JAMJFW010000134.1:0-1285 GCF_023544405.1 Enterobacter cloacae complex sp. OE43NF | reverse complement strand
TGTACGGTCCGGGGACATGGTAGACAGGTGTTCGGGGACATGGTGAACACTTTTTAACATCCTTTACCCATGGTGATCGACTTTTTCTTCAGGTCGATCACCCCCACTTTTGTGCTGTACCACCACACCTCGTAGCGGCCGTCTTCCTGCATCTCCTTCAGCCCGACCCGTTCTCCCCTGAATGCCTTGCCTGCGCTCAGACTTACCCCTTTCACGCTCAGCTTTCCGCTGATATCCACTTTCCTGACCATCACGCCCTCGTCATACTCCGGAGGTGTTGTGTTGCCGCTGTACTGCCGTGCAGACGGCTGATACCGCGAGCCCGGTACCGCCATGTCCAGCGCCTCATGCGGGCGTTCAAGGTTATAGACCGTCCGCCAGTGGTCGAAGGCGCGCTGCAGTTCGCCCTCGTTCGCGAACCACTTACCCTGCAGCACCTCCGTCTTCAGGCTGCGGTGAAAACGCTCCAGCTTGCCCTGCGTCTGCGGATGATACGGCCGGGAGTGTCCCACCCGGATACCGTGGCGCATCAGCCACAGCTCCAGCGCCGTCCAGGTGCCGGTGGTGTCTCCCCACGGGGCGCCGTTGTCCATTGTCATCCGGTCCGGCAGGCCGTAGCGTTCAAACACGCTGACCAGCCGCTGCTGCACGGTCTCACGCCGTTCATCAGTACAGTGCGCCAGGCACAGGGAAAAACGGGAGTGGTCATCCAGCAGGGTGAGCGGATGGCAGCGGCCACCGCCAAAGGGAAAGTGGCCCTTAAAATCCATCTGCCAGAGCCGGTTCGGCGCGTCATGTTCGAACCGCCCCGTGGCGGGAATGCCCGGAGAAGTGCCCGGCAGCAGGCCGTGACGGGCCATCAGGTTATGAACGGTGCTGAAGGCGGGCATACGGTGCCCCTGGTCTTCCAGCCAGCGCTTTATCTTGCGTGCGCCCCAGCGTTCATGGCGGTCATGGGCCATACGCAGCAGGGCAGTGATGTCGTCAGACGAGCGGTTCGGGGAATGGTGCGGTATGCGCGGGTGGTCCTGAAGGCCGGCGGCCCCTTCCTCCGCCCAGCGGTGAAGCCACTTGTAGCCGGTGGCAGGTGAAATGCCAAAGCGACGGCAGAGGGAACGGATGTTCGCCCCGTCCTGCGAGGCGAACAAAACAAATTCGGTACGTAATGACATGGTATCTCTCGCATCCCAGGGCATAAGCGACTCCATAAACGGGTTCTTATGCCTTAGTTGTAAGTGTCTACCATGTCCCCGAACAAGTGTTCACTATGTCCCCGGACCGTACA
>NZ_JAMJFW010000133.1:0-1415 GCF_023544405.1 Enterobacter cloacae complex sp. OE43NF | reverse complement strand
GCCATCTGGAATGCAGACGCAGGTTCTCTTCCTGGCTGACCGCTTCGCGGTTATGACCCAGGCAGGCGGCGCCGTGACTCTTCCGTTTGTTATCCAGAACGGACAAGCCATCATCCGGGACACAGTAATTGGTGACGGGACGATCGGTAACGCCAAAATCGGCAGCTATATTCAGTCTTCAACCTGGGACGGCACGGGGAACGTTGGCTGGCACATCAACAAGTCAGGCTACGCGACGTTCAACAACGTGACCGTTCGCGGCTCGATTTACGCCACAAACGGTAATTTTTCTTTCAATGGCTCCGGCAACACAACAGTGATCAATGGCAACGGTTTAACCGTCAACATTCCTGGTGGTGGCCGGATTGTACTGGGGACATGGACATAAGATGCCGACAGGATTATTGATAGAACTTAATGACGGCGGAAAGCGTATGGAGATAACGGCGGGCCTGAGATGCCCGTCTTTTGGTGGCAGCTTTGACACTGGCTACCAGAAAGCAAAGTATGTGGACATCGCTGGTTATGTTTCAGGAGCGCAGGTGCTGTTTATACCGCATGCGACTGCCTATGTTGATTCAGGGCTGTGGCATAAAATGAATTCCATCACTATCTCTGGTGGGAGGGTTACGCAAAATTCGAGAATGCAGGCGCTGGGTATAAGTGAGAGAGATAGTACCTATACCTTTCCCGGTAGTGTCTGGCAGATATTTCCGACAGGTCAGCGAAGCGGGGTGGGCCTGCTCATTAGCGACAGTACTGACTTCACCTCGATAACCAATGCCACGCAGTCAGGGCAGTGTATCTGGAAGGGTACAGTAAGTGTTCCGACCGGAGGATGGGCGGTTCCGACGATAGCAGGATACGACAAGTCGAAGTACGTCGTTTTCGGGCGCTGTAATAGCGGTAACACGATTGACTTCGACGGTAACACCGTCAGGCTCTTCAGCCCTCCGTCCACGAACGATGATGCTCCCGCAACCGGCACGATAGACATCGTTATTTTTGCCAGTGGCGTAGCGCCGCAGCCGGGTACCGGCCTCAATATTTTTAATGCTGCAGGGGCCTGCACCTTTTCAACCACAAAACGACCATTCGTATACCTCAACCAACTCTGGACCCCTTCGACAAGTGCCGTGAGCATCGGTAACGGATATGTTCCGCTGGGTAGGTTTGGGCTAATGGTGCATACGGTAAACGGCATGTATGTATATCGAATGTTCGGAATAAAAATACAGAACGGCAACGCTTCAGTTCAGGGCGGAAAATATCTTGGGCGCGAGCAATATGCCATTTTCGGTAATAACACGGTGACGTCGCTCAGCCTTCCGGTTCTGCCCGATATGTACGTCTGAATACACTGCCTAATTAAATCAACCTCGCTCCGGCGGGGTTTTTTATTACCTGGAGATAAT
>NZ_JAMJFW010000132.1:0-1457 GCF_023544405.1 Enterobacter cloacae complex sp. OE43NF | reverse complement strand
CGTGGGCGACAAGCAGGGGCCGGTAGGTCCAGGCGACACCACCGACGATCAGTCCCCGACCCTGAGCGGCGAAGCTGAGCCGGGCAGCGTGGTGGACATCTATGATAACGACGAGAAGATCGGTTCCGTCATCGTTGATGACGAAGGTAAATGGTCCTATACGCCAGACACGCCTCTGGCTAAAGGCGATCATGAGATCACCACCACCGTGACCGATCCGTCTGGCAACACCAGTGAACCGTCTCCGGGGATCTCCTTTACCGTCGATCCGGATCCAAACCAGGTTACCGTGGGTGAAGTGGTGGATGACGAGGGCCCGATCGTGGGCAACCTGAAGCCAGGCACCGTGACCGATGACGCACGTCCTGAACTGAGCGGTAAAGGTAAGCCGGGCAGCACCGTAACCATCATGGATGGCGACGATGTACTGGGCTCCACCGTGGTGGATCCGGACGGCAACTGGACCTTCACCCCTGAACAGGATCTGGCCGATGGCGATCACAGCCTGACCGTGATTTCCAAAGATCCGGCCGGAAACGAGGTGACCTCTCCGTCCTTTGATATTACCGTTGATGCGACCGCCCCGGAAAAACCTGTACTGGGATCCGCAACGGATGATGTAGGAACAATTCGTGGCGATCTGAGCAACGGCGGCACCACCGACGACGCAAACCCAACCTTCAACGGCTCTGCAGAGCCGGGCAGCCGTGTCGATATTTATGACAACGGTGAGCATATTGGTTCGACGATTGCGGACGACAACGGCGCCTGGCAGTTCACGCCAACCACACCTCTGCCAGAAGGTGAGCACCATATCACCACCACCGCAACGGATGAAGCGGGCAACACCGGTCCGGAATCGGATGATTTTGTGCTGGTGACCGACTACACCCCACCAGTGGCAAGCAGCGATGTACTGAACATTACGTCCGTAATGGATGATGTCGGCGGCCGTCAGGGTAACGTGGCCAGCGGTGAAATCACCGATGACAGCAAACCGGTTATCAATGGTATTGGTGAAGCGGGAAGCACCGTCTTTGTTTACAGCACGGATGCTAACGGCAAACATCTGCTGGGCTCAGCCGTGGTCGACAGTGAAGGCAACTGGACGCTGGCACTGGATACACCGCTGGTGGAAGGGCTTAATCAGCTGACGCTGGAAACCCAGGACGCAGTAGGCAACCGCGTAGCGGGTGAAGCACCGTCTTACGACATTACCGTTCTGATCCCGGTCAGCACCGAGCCGTCCATCAACAGCGTTGTGGACAACGCCGAGCCGCACGTCGGCCCAATGCAGAAAGGCGAAACCACCAACGACACCACCCCAACCCTGAGCGGCAGCGCTGCACCGGGCGACGTTGTGTCTATCCTCGACAACGGGAAGGTGATTGGCACCGTCAAGGCGGACAGCAGCGGTAAGTGGTCGTTCACCCCGGATACCGCGCTGGCGGATGGTC
>NZ_JAMJFW010000131.1:0-1508 GCF_023544405.1 Enterobacter cloacae complex sp. OE43NF | reverse complement strand
GCTTCATGCGAGCCGCGAACAGTCAGTCGCTTAACGGTTTCCCACTCAATTGCACCGTCAGCATCAACGCTGACAACACTCCCCGCCGGAAGCGGTTTGTGTGTGCAAGGGAAAATCCCGGTAAGCCAATCGATCACGAATAAATCCTCAAAATTGCAAAAATGACGACTTACTAACACATGAGTTCAGTAGTTCATTAGTGTTTAAACATTACACCAGTGAGCTAGTGAGTTCAAGAGGCTTGGATGATATGAGTTCATGAGCATGTATACTCACTTCAAATATTGCATTGAACGAGCGTAAAAAATGGCAAAGCGCACGACTTATAACGTGACGGAAGAAAGAAAAATGAAACTAGAACGACTGGCTATAAATGCCAGTGTAAAACTAGGAAAAACAATTACATGGACAGAGATTTTAGGTTATCTGATTGATAACTACTCTAAAGATGCAGCAGAAGATCTCATGTCTGCCAAACAAAAGGATTAAGTACCACGAATGGTACAAACGTGCAGTATTACCAACACTGCACGTTCTTTATTGTGCGAATTTTGAACAGTAAAAAAGGATCAAAAAGATGAGTAGAAGTAACGAAACAAGCGGCGTTGAACTGGTTGTCGTCGGCGTATTTGCTTTCTGTCTGGCAGTTGTTGCCTGGCTAATGAAAACTTTCGATGTTGAATGGCAAACAGCACTGGAAACTGCGCCTGGCCTGATAGTCTGGCTGCTTGTTGTCGGTGCGGGGATCTTTTTCGGGATCAAAATGGAAACTGGTCTTGTTCGCTGGGGTGCTCCACTTGCGATCGCCCTTCTGATTCCGGTATTCAAACCAATTCTTAAGGAAGCAGCCGGAGTTCGTGAAATGGGCGGGTTAGTTTTCGATGATATGGTTTCGTGGTACGGAACTGGCTGGGGAATGTCGCTGATGTTCTTCGGGATTCTTATCGTCGGATACGGCCTACTTTATTGGTGGCACAGAAGAAAGTCATATTACTGGTAACTCCGCCGCGGGAAACCACGGTAAAGTTCGGGTGTCACAGAACCCCGAACCGCTAGGCGGTGAAAATATCATCAAATCGTTTTTTATTGTGTCTTAAAACTTTCAGATATGACTAAACATAACACTATCGATAAATAATGAGGTTTGACATGTTAACAATACAACAACTGGATGAGTTTAAAAAAGATATAGAAAAAGAGTTAAGAATCGTTAAATGGGCGCCAACATATACTCAGATTGCTGATATGCATCGCCGAATCATGGCTGTAATAAATGATAATGGCACCCCAAATATTAGAAAGATCGTAAATGATGTTTATGGGAAACCAATAACTGTTTTTGTTACGGATGGTCTGGATATGTCAACCGAGAGTACCCTTCTTGCTAAACTGAGAGCTCAAGCACAAGAGAGACAACAAGGAGATAAAAAATAATATGGATATTGAAGGAGTCATGGAAAAACAACGCTGTGAAATAGAAAGACACAGATTTGAATATCGTGCAAAAC
>NZ_JAMJFW010000130.1:0-1521 GCF_023544405.1 Enterobacter cloacae complex sp. OE43NF | reverse complement strand
CAAAACGGCAACAGTTCACGCAGCTATTTAACGCTGGATAATACAACGTCACTTCGTGAGCACCATTTTAATATTAATGGTTCGGTATATGGTATTGGTGAAAGTAATGGTTCCAGCAACGTTTATCGGGCGATGTACGAGCGCGATTACGAAGGTTATCGCCTGGCATTAGGAATGCTTGATACGTGGAATGTCCAGTCTATTGCCAGTCTTAACGCCTTAAACGGCGGAAAAATCTACGGTGCAAGCTACGGAAATAAAGGCAGCACCGTTGTCGAAAATACCTCCCTTTCGCTGACCCCGATTACGGTCTTTTTACCGGCAGCAGGGGAGGTGCATGTATTTCGTGACGGACGCCTGCTGAGCGTTCAGAACTTTAACATGGGCAGCTACGAAATTGACACCAGCCGTTTCCCTTACGGGGTGTACGACGTTACGGTGGATATTGTCGTCAATGGGCGCACGGTCAATACCCGCATGAGTCGCGTAAATAAAATCTTCTCACGCCAGCAGGCGGCGGGGCTGCATGAGATCTCATGGCAGGTCTTTGGCGGTTCGCTTGATTACGATCGCGTCAGTTATAAGCGCAATCATTACCGTGACTTAGGCAGTGAACAGAGCTGGATTGGAGGGGGCGCGGCTTCTCTGACGCTGGCGGTGCTTTCCGGCCTGAATATGAAGTCAACGCTTTACGGTTTTGATTCCAATGCGGTTAACGAAACTGATATCACGTTAAATGTGAACGAATACGTGAGTGTGGGTGCGCAAACGATGCTGGCAAATGATGGAACCTGGCGAAATGTCAGCAATGTGAATGTCAGCGCACCCGGTGGATTTGGCTCAGTGTGGGCCTCTCGGGAAGACAGCAAAATTGGTGACCGTTTGCCGGTGCAAGAACGCGATAACTACTCCATTGGCGGCACGATCAACCTGGGAAGCGTTATTCCACACGGAGGATCGCTGACGCTAAGCCAGACGGAAAACCGCTATTCAGGCAATAAGTATCGCAACATAGATTACAGCACAACACTTTATGCCGGACGGTATGCCACTGTCGGTCTGCGGGCGGGTGTACAGCGCTACTTCTATAACAACACGAATGATGACGGTCGTCAGGAGCGTTATGTCAGCCTGGACTTCTCGTTACCACTGGCTTCCTGGTTAAGTGTGGGCGCATCGCGCGATCGTTACGGTGCGACGCAGGGCAATATCAGCGCTCGTAAACAGTTTAAAGATGGCCCAATCACCTCAGCAGGCGTTTCTGCCTCGACGCGCCTGAGCGGAGAGCAGAATTACGGCAACGATTATTCCGTCAATGGCAATGTCAGTTACAGCACCCAATATAACGCCGGGACGGTCTCTGTCACTCGTTCAGCAGATAACTCGACTAACATGAACTTCTCTTCTCTCGGGGCAATAGCCTGGGCTGGCGGTGATGTTGGTCTGAGTAATGAGCGACAACGCTCGGGGATCATTGTTAAAACGGGTCTGGCAGGCGATGGAAAACTGGCAGCAAAAGTC